>JBEANX010000392.1:0-2877 GCA_041165245.1 Pseudomonadota bacterium | reverse complement strand
TGGCCCACCGTGGACAGGTGGTAACCCACCGTGCCTTCCTTTTCCCACTCCAGCTCGGTGGGGAATGGACCACTGCCAACACGCGTGGTGTAAGCCTTGGTGATGCCCAGGATGTAGTGCAGCTTGTCAGGACCCACACCCGAACCAGCAGCGGCATTGCCAGCCACGCAGTTGCTGGAGGTGACGTAAGGATAGGTGCCGTGGTCGATGTCGAGCAAGGTGCCTTGCGCACCCTCGAACAGCACGCTGCCGCCGTCCACATTGTGCTGGTGTACGCGCACGCCAACATCGGCCAGCATGGGCTTGATCTGCTCGGCGGCCTTCATGGCGGCGTCGTAGATGGGCTGGTATTCAAGCGGCTTGCTCTTGAGGTAGCCACCCAGTGCGAAGTTGTGCAGCTCCAGCAACTCTTTGAGCTTTTTGGCAAAGCGCTCGGGGTGCTTGAGGTCCTGCACGCGCAGGGCACGACGGGCCACCTTGTCTTCGTAGGCGGGGCCAATGCCCTTGCCTGTGGTGCCGATCTTGCCCGAGCCGCTGGTTTCGCGCAGGGCCTCTCTGGCCTTGTCGACTTCCACATGGAATGGGAGGATCAGTGGGCACGATTCGCTGATGAACAAGCGCGAGCGCACATTCAGGCCAGCGGCTTCCAGGCGCTCGATTTCCGAGAGCAGGTGGGTGGGATCCACCACCACGCCGTTGCCGATGTAGCAAGCCACGCCTTCTCGCATGATGCCCGAGGGGATCAGCTGCAAGGCCGTCTTCTTGCCATTGATGACCAGGGTGTGGCCGGCGTTGTGACCGCCTTGGAAACGCACGACAGCAGCGGCGTGGTCGGTCAGCCAGTCGACGACCTTGCCTTTGCCTTCGTCACCCCATTGGGTGCCGACGACCACGACGTTGCGGGCCTGAGTGGTCGAGGAGGCAGAGTCGGAACGGACCGACGCTAGGGAGCTTTGCATGGCAGAGATTCCTGTTCGCGAAAAAGTGGGGCCGGGGCTCAGAGCGAGCGCACCGACCAGCGTCCATCGATGAGTGCGAGCTCGCGGTCGCAGTCGAATTCCTGGACGTCATGTTCATGTCCGGGCAGCACGCACACCACGGTGTGGCCCTGCCCTCTGAGTTCCCGCACGGCCTGACGCAGGGCCGCTTCCTGGCCCCAGGGGGCAAGGATGGCCGAGCGCACGGCCTGGCCCTGGCGGCCAGCGAGCAACTCGGCGAGGATCTTCAAATCAAGGCTGAAACCTGCCGCTGGGCGACGACGGCCAAAGACCGCCCCCACCTCGTCGTAGCGGCCGCCACGCACCAGTGCATCGGCATGGCCTTGCGCGTAAATGGCAAAGCGGGTGCCGCTGTAGTAAGCATAGCCGCTGAGGTCAGACAGGTCGAAGCCGACCGCGACCTCAGGGTGCGCCAGCCGAATGTTCTCAGCCAACCACGCAAGGTCATTGAGTGCGCTGTCCACCATGGGATGGGCCGGCAACACGGCACGGGCACGCACCAAGGCGTCTTCCGCACCAAACAAGCTCGTGAGTTGCACCAGCACATCGCCAGCAGCAGGCACATGCAAGGAGGCAGACAACTCGCTCAGCGTGCCAACGTCCTTCTCGCTCAGCGCGGCGACCAGGGCTTGCTGCGAAGACTCGGGCAAGGTGTTCAAGCCCAGGGCCTCAATGACCCCGCGCACCAGGCGCACATCGGCCAAATCAACCACCAGACCGCTCAAGGCACTGCCTTGCAAGCCCGTCAGGGCCAGCTCGATGGATTCGAGCTCGGCTTCCAGGCCCGCGTGGCCGTAGATCTCGGCACCCAGCTGCAGCGGCTCACGCGTGGCGTGGGGGCTGGCGGGGCGGGTGTGCAGCACGGGGCCGCAGTAGCACAAGCGGGTGACGCTGTCTCGGTTGAGCAAGTGTGCGTCGATGCGAGCCACCTGTGGTGTGGCATCGGCGCGAACCCCCAGGGTGCGACCGCTGAGCTGATCAACGAGCTTGAAAGTCTTGAGATCCAGCGCATGGCCGGTTCCGGACAGAAGGGAGTCGAGGTGCTCCAGCAAGGGAGGCATCACCAACTCGTAGCCGTGGCTGCGTGCAGCATCCAACCACACGCGTCGCAGCTCTTCCAGCCGTCGGGCCTGCGAAGGCAAGACGTCAGCAATGTGCTCTGGCAACAGCCAAGCAGAGGACATAAAAAAACGGGAGGGGGTTAAAAACGAGATTCTACCGGGGATCTGGGTCAAGAGACCAGCCAGATCAACAGCAAGCCGGACACGATGCCGGCCAGACCGAGAAATCTCAACTGTCCGTCATTCATCTGGAGGACCTGCTCGAACGTGCGACGCCAGCCACCCGGGTTGAAAAACGGCAAGAGGCCCTCGATGACAAGGACCAAGCCAAGAGCCATCCAGAGTGAATCGCCCATGTCAAAATGCCCGTGCCGAAGACCCAAAAGGCTCGGCAGGCCCGTGGCCGAACGCCATCCGGGCCACGGGAAATCGCATCACTTGCCGCTGCCACCAGGGCTGCGCATGGCCTTGAAAAAGTCGCTGCTGGGGTCCAGCACCATCACATCAGACTTGCTGCGGAAGGTGCTGCGGTAGGCCTGCAGGCTGCGATAGAAAGCGGCGAACTGTGGGTCCTTGCCGAACGATTCGGCGTAGATGGTTGACGCCTTGGCATCGCCCTCACCCATCAGCTTTTGCGCATCGCGATATGCCTCAGCCACGATCACTTCGCGTTGACGGTCAGCATCGGCGCGAATCTTTTCGCCATCGGCACCACCGGTCGAGCGGAGCTCGTTGGCCACGCGCTTGCGCTCGGATTCCATGCGGCGATACACCGACTCGGTGATGTTGGCCGAGAAATCCACGCGCTTGATGCGCAC
>JBEANX010000391.1:0-15267 GCA_041165245.1 Pseudomonadota bacterium | reverse complement strand
TGTCCACCATGCGTATGGGCGTCTCGTCGCGCTTGATCGGGTTGATCTTGATGAGCACGATGTCTGATGACCCGGTGTTGTAGATCAGCGGGTACAGCGCAGGGTTGCCGGTGTAGCCGCCGTCCCAATAATCTTCGCCATCGATGTTCACGGCCTGGAACACAAAGGGCAGGCAGGCCGAGGCCATGAGCGCGTCGTGGCTGAGTTCCTTGTCGGTGAACACCCTGGCCTGGCCCGTGCGCACCGAGGTGGCCGTCACAAACAAGTGGATGCCGCAGGCCGAGCAACCGTCGTGCAGAGCGCCCACGTCCACATGGCGCTGCACCGCGTCTTTCAAAGGGTTGAGGTTGAGCGGGTTGAACTCATACGGGCTGAAAGCGCGCGTGAACAGGTTCAGGAACTGGTAGCCAGGCAGCTGGTCCACATTGAACTGGGGTTTGAGCGTGCCATTGGCGTCAAACGTCATCGGTGAAAACAAAGGGCCATGGCCGCTGACATCGTTCCAGAAATCGCGCAAAGCCTGTTGGGCTTGCTTTCGGGCCTGGTCCTCCCCACCTTGGCGAAATCCCTTCACATACCCGCTCAGCATCACGGCGCCGTTCATGGCGCCCGCGCTGGTGCCCGAGATGCCGCTGATGTTCAAGCCGTCGTCTTCCAGCAGGCGGTCCAGCACGCCCCAGGTGAAGGCGCCGTGTGAGCCGCCACCCTGCAGAGCCAGGTCAACCGCAGGGCGTGAGGGGGGCGTCAGCTTGTGGGCCACTTTGACCGTCTTTGCCGCTTTGGCCGATGCCTTCAAGGGTGCTTTGGCGGGCACCTTGCGGGCGGCCACCTTTTGGGCGGTGGCCTTGGTCTCTGCCTTGGCAGCGACTTTGCTTGAGGGTTTCACCGGGGACTTCAAATCGGTTTTGGCACGTGTCATGTGTTCAGTGTACGGGTTCAATGCTGCGCTGCAGCAATTGTTTGCGGGCACCCACCCAATGATGTGGAAATTTGTGTTTCCAGACGGCATGCCTTGTGGGTTTCACCCTTCAGGGGGGCCAAAAAAGAATGATGAACCACTGTACAAAGATCCAGTCTTTGCCATAATGCGTTCATTCATTGATCGACGCACACCCTTGTGCTGCCCACGGAGACCCGAATGGAACCGACCTCGAAATCTGCCCTCAGCGTTGAAAAAGCCAAGGCCCTGCAAGTCGCTCTGGCCCAGATCGAAAAGCAGTTTGGCAAGGGCTCGATCATGCGTCTGGGTGAAGGCGAGGTCATTGAGGACATCCAGGTCGTCTCCACCGGCTCGCTGGGCCTGGACATTGCCTTGGGCGTGGGCGGCTTGCCCCGTGGCCGCGTGGTTGAAATCTACGGCCCTGAGTCGTCCGGCAAGACCACGCTGACGCTGCAAGTCATCGCCGAGATGCAAAAGCAAGCCGGCGTGTGCGCCTTCATCGACGCCGAGCACGCTCTGGACGCCCAATACGCCCAGAAGCTCGGCGTGAACCTGCAAGACCTGCTGATCTCGCAGCCCGACACCGGCGAGCAGGCCCTCGAAATTGTGGACGCCCTGGTGCGCTCCGGTTCTGTTGATCTGATCGTGATCGACTCGGTGGCCGCGCTCACGCCCAAGGCCGAACTCGAAGGCGAAATGGGCGACGCCCTGCCTGGCCTGCAAGCCCGCCTGATGAGCCAAGCTTTGCGCAAGCTCACCGCCACCATCAAGAAGACCAACTGCATGGTCATCTTCATCAACCAGATCCGCATGAAGATCGGCGTGATGTTTGGCTCGCCTGAAACCACCACCGGCGGCAATGCCTTGAAGTTCTACGCCTCGGTGCGCCTGGACATCCGCCGCATTGGCTCGATCAAGAAGGGCGACGAGATCATCGGCAACGAAACCAAGGTCAAGGTCGTCAAGAACAAGGTGGCGCCCCCCTTCAAGACGGCCGAGTTCGACATCCTCTATGGTGAAGGCATCTCCCGTGAAGGCGAGGTCATTGACCTGGGTGTCATCGCCAAGGTGGTCGACAAGTCGGGTGCCTGGTATGCCTACAACGGCGAGAAGATCGGCCAAGGCAAGGACAACTCCCGTGAATTCCTGCGCGAGAACCCCGATCTGGCCCGCGAGATCGAAAACAAGATCCGCGAATCGCTGGACATCGCCTTGCTCCCCTCGGCGGTGAACGGCACGGCCAAAGCTGACAGCGCCGAGTGAGGCCCAGGCGCCCAGGGCGTCCCGAGGGGCTTGATGTGTCTGACGGACCTGAGCGGGGTGATGGGCCGCCTGGGGCAGACGGGCCAGTCAGGGCAGATGGTTCAGGCCAGCCACGAAAGCCCTCTCGCCCCGGCTTGTCCCTCAAGGGCAGGGCGCTGAAGTACCTGGCCGCGCGTGAGCATTCGCGCATGGAACTCACGCGCAAGTTGGCGCCCCATGCCGAATCGCCCGAACAGGTCCAGCAGGTGCTGGATGAGCTCGAAGCCAAGGACTTGCTCTCGGCCGAGCGCTTTGCCGAATCGGTGGTGCATCGCAAGGCCTCCCGCATGGGCGTGCGCCGTCTCAAGGCCGAGCTGCAGCAGCACGCATTGCCTGCTGGCGTGGCCGAGCAGGCCCTGGCCCATCTGGCTGATTCAGCCGGCACCGAGCTGCAGCGTGCCCACACCCTGTGGCTGCGCCGCTTTGGCACCTTGCCGCAAGACCCCAAAGAGCTGGCCCGCCAGCACCGATTCCTCACGGCCCGAGGCTTTTCGGGCGATGTTGTGCGGCAGATCCTCAAAGGCAAAGCGCTTGATGAGCTGAGCGATTGAACTGTGGCGCCATGTTGACAGGCTCAGGCGCAGGGCGAGCCCGGCCTTTGCAGCCGAGTGACGCCTGGTTTCACCCCTACACTGCAACGGTGCACCGATGAACCCGTCGGGCCCAGCCTGGGGGCTTCACGAGCCCTTCGCTCGCCCGGTGACCCTTGCGACACGATGGGGGCCTTCATGGATCAGCGTTTTTTGAGGCGTTCTCGAGCGCACGGCTGGCGGCGTCTCAGCAGGCACCTCTTGCCCTGGGCCATGTGCTGCTTCATGCCGATGGCGCAGGCGTTCACCATGTCGATCACGCCCGCTGAGGCACCAGCGGTGCAAAGCCAGGTGGTCGGCCAGGCTGCCCAGGAAGACGCGATCGATCAAGGCGATGGCACGCAGCTGCAACTCAGCGATGCGCTGAGCGTCTACCCCCGGCCCAGTGAGCCAGCCATGGCGTTCAGCCAAGGGCTCATCAGGGGCTTGAAGGGCTTGTTGCTGTTGATCGTGTCCATCTGGTGCCTGCACACCTTGCGGCAGTGGCTGCTCACCATGCGTCGTTTGAATGATCGCAGGCACGAGCCCTACGCAGGCCTTGTGGAGGGGGCTTGGCCCAAGCTGAGCGTCATTGTGTTGGCGCACAACAGCCAGGCCTTGGTGGGCGATGCCTTGCAGGCGCTGTGCCAAGCAGATTACCCCGCAAGCCAGCTCCAGATCGTGGCCGTCAACGACCGTTCCACCGATCGCACCCGCCAGATCATCGACGAGCACGCAAGCCTTCATGATGGGCGCATCCTGCCTGTTCACTGCAACCATGGCCTCATGGGTCGGGCCGCTTGCCTGCTCAGTGCCATGCCGCATGTGGACGGCGATTTCCTGCTGGTGCTTGAGGCCGGCCACCGTGCCGGCCCCGCCTTGCTCAAGCAACTCATGGCCCCGTTTTTTGACCCCGAGGTCGGGTCGGTGTCGGGGCGGGCCATGCCACTGAATGGTCAGGCCAACTGGATGACCCGCCTGAATGACTTGAGCCAATCGGCCTTGCAGCAGGTCGACCAGCAGGCGCGTAGCAAGCTGGGCCTGGTGCCGCAGCCCGGCGGTGTGGTGGCCTGGCGTCGCAGCGCCTTGGTGTCGGCTTGTGCGGCATCGTCCGACGCCATGGCCGACGAGGTCGATGTGGCGCACCGGCTGAGCCTCAGGGGCTGGCTGCAGGTGCATCAAGGCCCACTCCATGCTTACCTTGTGGCGCCGCAAACCTGGGAGGGGCTGCGTGGGCACCTCATGCAACACAGCCTGGCCCAGCATCGGGCGGCCGTCAGGCACTCGTGGCCATGGTTGATCTCGCGCCACGTGACGGGGCTTCAAAAGCTTGATGGCTTGATGTCGCACTTGCAGGTGCTCATGCCGGCCGCTTGGGTGCTTGCCGGTGCCTGCGTTTTGGCTTTGTACCTGTTGGGCGCCACTGAGGCCACCTCACTGGGCCTGGCCGCACTGGCCTTGGCCGCTTGTAGCACCCTGGGCCACCGTGCCCCGCACTTTCAAGTGGCAGCCGCTGCGCGCATGGATGGGCGCCACCGTGCCTTGAGGCTTTTGCCATTGCAGTGGTGCTTGGGCGTGTCAGGGCTCCTGGCCCATGCCGCGCTGAGCATGCGCTTGGTGTGGCAGGCCGCTCGGCACATTGGGCCAGGCGCTGTGCAGCCACTTTCGCAAGCCCGAAAGGCGGTCAGCCAGAACTGGCTCGGAGGTGGGCATGAACCCGGCGCAGCCATGGAGGTGCCACGTGCTGCCGATGCGAACAGTGGCCGCTGGCCGCCCAATTCGGAGGCTGCATGATGACCAGCGCTCACCTGCTGCCCACGGTGCTTTTTTGGGTGCTGGCCCTGGGCCTTCTGGCCTTGCCTTTGTGGCCCACCCTGGCTGAATGGCGCCGCCCGACCGATGTGGCGCCTGTGCCCATGGCGCCTGCCCCACATGGAACTGCCCGAGCGCAGGCTCTTGAGTTTGAAGCCTGGCTGCAGGCCGAAGCGAGCCAAAATTTGAAGGCTGGCTCTGACCGGGGCGACAACCGCCAGACCCTGCAACGAGGTGACCATGCTTGCCGCGTGTTGGGTGAGCCCGAGGCCTGGTGGCGTCAGCAGCGTGGCAAGGCGATCCATGAGGGGCTGATGGCTTCGGGCGATATGGCCGTGCCGGACGACGCCGTCTGTCCTTGGGAGGTGGTCAGCCTGGGTGCCCTCAAGCTGGGCCGCCGCGTGCAAGTGGCTGCAGCCCTTGGCGCGGACCTGACGGTGGGCCACGACGCCCGTGTGTTCCAGTGGGCCCGCGCCAGCCAGACCTTGCGTGTTCAAACCGGTGCCCATCTGGACGGCGATTGCAGCGCGGGCCAGCAACTCCTGCTGGCCGATGAGGTCAGCTTTGGGCGGCTGCATGCGCCGACCATCAAGGTGGCCTCCCAGGGTGACGATGCCATGGCTGAGCCCCGAGGGCGCACTGAAGCCCTGCCACTGTGGCGACCCGATCAAGGAGAGGCCTTGGACGAAGCGGGCCAGACCTGGCGTTACCCCGGTGACCTCACCATCCCGCCCCGGGTGCGCGTCGCCGTGGCTTTGATCGTCGAGGGGGATCTGCACATTGCACAAGGGGCCGTCATGGAGGCGGCGGTGAAAGTCAAAGGCCGCACCACGGTCGACGCAGGGGTGCGCATGAAGGCCGCTTTGGTCTCGGTGGGTGCCACGGCTGTGGGCGCCGCTTGCCATCTGGCAGGGCCGGTGGTCTGCGAGGCCGCCTTGGCACTGGGGCGCGCCGTGGTGGTGGGCTCCGAGCAAGCCATGACCACGGCGAGTGCCCCCCAAATCACGCTGGCCGATGCGGTGACCGTGCACGGCAGCCTCTGGGCCCATGAGGCAGGAAGGGTGCTCCGCGCATGAGCCAGGCCCTCACCCAGCGGCAGGCCCCAGGGCTCGAAGCCAACACGATTCGCGGCCGAGCTGCCCTCGAAGGCGCAGCCGTGGTGCTGGTGTCCACGGCCCTTTACCTGCTGGCCCTGCCTTGGCTGACGCGTGCCTGGGCCTGGGGCCTGCAAGCGGGCACGGATGCCATGAACTTGAACGCCCTGCTCGCCCGTCAGCCCATGCCCTTGCCATGGGGCTTGCCGACGGTGACGCGCCTGAGTTTGGTGGGCCCTGCCGGCGAGGTGGGCTTGTGGGGCTGGGTGCTGCAGTTCGCGCTCTTGTTGTTGGGCTGCTTTGGCCTCAAACGGCTGGCCCGGAGGGCGCATCCTGTGGCAAGCGTGGGTGCCTGGGTGCTGGCCTTGTGTGCCGTCTCCATGGTGTTGTGGGCCTTGTGGCCACACATGGCTCCCCAGCACCTGGCTGAGCACACGGCTGATCTCTTCACATTCGGGGTGGCCCTGCAGAGTTTGGTGCCTGTGGCCTTGGGGTTGAGCCATTTCCCCATCGAAGGGCGACTGCCTTTGCGCGTGGCTGCCGTGGCTTTGGTTTTGGGCTACTTTGTGGTGTGTCTGCCTTTCAAGATGCTGGCCCATGCCTGGCTGGTCGGGCACCTGGGTGGCGTTGCCTTGCCGGTTTTGGCGCTGTGCTTCGGGCCCGTGTTGGATGTGCTGCTTTTCTTGGCGCTGTATGCCTGGCTGGCCACTTGGGGCGCCCGGGAAGACTGAGCAGGGCGCTTTAACACCCCCCATTTGCGGGCCCGTCAGTGCTATGCTGATCGCTGCACCGCAGGAATCCATCCGTTTCCTAGCGGGCGCGCCCCCGTCATCCGATCGATGCCGGGGGCTTCAGTACATGTTCGACAAGAACGCAACACTACCCCGCGAGTCATCCCATGAAGATTCATGAGTACCAAGGCAAAGAGATCCTGAGCCGATTTGGCGTGCCGGTCCCAAGAGGCATTCCGGCGTTTTCCGTAGAAGAAGCAGTCGCTGCGGCTGAAAAACTCGGCGGCCCTGTGTGGGTCGTCAAGGCCCAGATCCACGCCGGTGGCCGTGGCAAGGGCGGCGGCGTCAAGGTGGCCAAGTCCATCGACGACGTCAAGCGTCTGGCAGGCGACATCCTGGGCATGCAGCTCAAGACCCACCAGACCGGCCCCGAAGGCCAGAAGGTCAACCGCCTCTACATTGAAGATGGCGCTGACATTCAAAAGGAATATTACGTGTCCGTGGTCACCGACCGCGCCACACAGAAGGTCGCTTTCATCGCTTCCAGCGAAGGCGGCATGGACATCGAAGAAGTCGCGCACAGCACGCCCGAGAAGATCGTCACCGTCTTCATCGACCCGCTGGCCGGCCTGACCGACGCGCAAGCCCAGCAGATCAACGATGCCATTGGCATGCCTGCTGATTCGCAAGCGCAAGCCAAGGACATCTTCCAAAAGCTCTACCAGTGCTACATGGAAACCGACGCTTCGCTGGTGGAAATCAACCCGCTGAACCGCGATTCCAAGGGCAAGGTCATGGCGCTGGACGCCAAGTTCAACTTCGACCCCAACGCGCTGTTCCGCCACCCCGAGATCGTGGCCTATCGCGACCTGGACGAAGAAGACCCGGCTGAAGTCGAAGCCTCGAAGTTCGACCTGGCTTACATCCAGCTCGAGGGCAACATCGGCTGTCTGGTCAACGGCGCCGGCCTGGCCATGGCCACCATGGACACCATCAAGCTGTTCGGTGGCGAGCCTGCCAACTTCCTGGACGTCGGCGGCGGCGCCACGGCAGAGAAGGTCACCGAAGCCTTCAAGATCATGCTCAAGAACCCTGAAGTCAAGGGCATTTTGGTCAACATCTTTGGCGGCATCATGAAGTGCGACACCATCGCCGACGGCGTCATCACGGCTTGCAAGGCTGTGAACCTGACGGTGCCATTGGTGGTGCGCATGAAGGGCACCAACGAAGAACTGGGCAAGAAGATGCTGGCCGACTCCGGTCTGCCCATCATCGCCGCCGATTCCATGGCCGAAGCCGCGACCAAGATCGTCGCCGCTGTCGCCTGAACGCACTTGACCAGAAAGACTTCACCATGAGCATTTGCATCAACAAAGACACCAAGGTCATCACCCAGGGCATCACGGGCAAGACCGGTCAATTCCACACCCTGGGCTGCCAGGCCTACGCCAATGGCAAGAACGCCTTCGTTGCAGGGGTGAACCCCAAGAAGGCCGGTGAGAAGTTCTCGGACATTCCCATCTACGCCTCCGTCAAGGAAGCATCTAGCCAGACAGGCGCCACCGTGTCGGTGATCTACGTGCCGCCCGCAGGCGCTGCTGCTGCCATCTGGGAAGCCGTTGAGGCTGACCTGGAGCTCGTCATCGCCATCACCGAAGGCATTCCCGTCAAGGACATGCTGGAGCTGCGCAACCGAATGAAGGCCAAGGAGCTGGCGGGTGGCAAGAAGACCTTGCTGCTGGGCCCCAACTGCCCCGGTCTGATCACGCCTGAAGAGATCAAGATCGGCATCATGCCCGGCCACATCCACCGCAAGGGCCGCATCGGCGTGGTGTCCCGCTCGGGCACGCTGACGTACGAAGCTGTGGCACAGCTCACCGAGATCGGCCTGGGCCAATCGAGCGCTGTGGGCATTGGCGGCGACCCCATCAACGGCCTCAAGCACATTGACGTGATGCAGGCCTTCAACGACGACCCAGACACCGATGCCGTCATCATGATCGGCGAGATCGGCGGCCCCGATGAAGCCGAAGCTGCCCTTTGGTGCAAGGCCCACATGAAAAAGCCCATCGTGGGTTTCATCGCTGGCGTGACGGCCCCTCCCGGCAAGCGCATGGGCCACGCCGGTGCGCTGATTTCCGGTGGTGCCGACACGGCCGACGCCAAACTGGCCATCATGGAAGAGTGTGGGTTCACCATCACGCGCAACCCATCGGAAATGGGCCGCTTGCTCAAGGGCTTGATCTGATCTGCACGAAGCTCTGAAATTTGAAGCGGCGATGTAACACTTGTGGTACATCTGGCTGCCGAAAATGGCCCTGGCAGCCCCTAAACTGAGGGGCTGCCATTTTTTTTGGGCGCTCTGGAAAGACAAGCGATGATCTGGTGGGTGCTTGCACTTTTGTTGTTGGTGGTGCTGGCCATGGGCGTCTGGCTGCTGACGCGTTCGCGCCAGCCTTTGGTGCCACGATCGTCCGGCGCCTCAGGCTTTGCGGCCTCGACCCGGCCTGCGCCCACGCGCCCCATGATGGAGGCCGACCGCGCCAAGGCGCGTGCCAAAGCCGGTGCCAGCGCCTCGGCCAAAGGCGCGATTGCGCGCAACCGCGGTGAGGTGGATGAAGCCGGCCCCGAGACGGTGCTGTCCTACCTGAACTTTCAGCACAGCTCGCCCCATCCATCCGAATACCCTTCTGGCTTCAACAGCGACTTCGGGCCTTCGTCCTTGCCGCCCGAGGCGCAAGGCTCCCCTGACCGCCAGCGCATCGAGCGCGCCTTGCAAGCCCTGCAGGAAGGCCCGGCCGACCAGGCTTGGGAATCGCTCAAAGGTTTTCACCCGGAGGGTGAGCACATCGCCGCCTGCATGGACACGCTGGAGCGCATCGCCACGGCTTTCGAGCGCGACCAACGCTTTGATGTCGCCCGCGATGTCTACGAACACATGGCCGACATCGACCCCCAATGGCGCGATGTCAAGCTGCGCCTCATGCGTGCCCGTGGCCTGGCCCAGAACGCCCTGGTCAATGCTTGGGGCACCGTGCCCGCGCGGCCCATGCCCCAACTCACCCAGGCGCAACTTGGCAAGTACCTGGTCGACCGCGAAATCGGGCGCGGTGCCATGGGCGCCGTCTACATGGGCTATGACCCAGCCACCGACAGCCGCGTGGCCCTCAAAACCATGGCCTTGGCGCAGGAGTTCAGTGGCGCAGACCTGGTGGACGCCCGCTCTCGCTTCTTGCGCGAGGCCGAAATGGCCGGCCGCCTGGATCACCCTGACATTGTCTGCACCTTGGACGCTGGCGAGGTCGATGGCCTGGCCTTCATCGCCATGGAGCTGGTCGAAGGCACCGAGGCCAGTGAGTTCACAGCCAAAGACAAGCTGTTGCCGGTGGAGACCGTGCTGGCCATTGGCGCCCGCGTGGCCGATGCCCTGGCCTATGCCCACTCGCGTGGCGTGACCCACCGTGACATCAAGCCCGGCAACATCATGGTGGACATCAGCAAGGGCGCGGTGAAGGTCATGGATTTTGGGGTGGCCCGCGTGGCCGATGCGGCCCGCACCCGCACCGGCGTGGTGTTGGGCACGCCCACCTTCATGTCGCCCGAACAACTCTCGGGGCAGCCCATCGATGGCCGCTCTGACCTGTATTCGCTGGGCGTGACGCTGTTTCAGCTGCTCACCGGCGAGCTGCCCTACCGCAACGATTCCATGGCCGTGCTGATGCGTGCCATCGCCCATGACGAGGCACCCAGCGTCTGCGCCTTGCGCCCGGACCTGCCCGCGCCTTTGGCCGATGTGGTGGCCCTGGCCCTGCAAAAGCACCCGGGCACGCGTTACGTGGACGGCCACCAGATGGCCGATGACCTGCGTGCCGTGCTGGGCATGATGTCGGCGCAGCCTGTGGACATCGATGTCGCCTGAACAGGGGGCAGCGGCTTTTGGCCCGCTTTGTAAACCAAGTCACAATGGCACCCATGGACTTTGAGTTCTTCAGTCAGACCGACACCGGGCGCATTCGCACCAACAACGAAGATTCCGTGGCAATGGACCCTGCCGCGGGCGTGGTCGTGCTCGCCGATGGCATGGGCGGCTACAACGCCGGTGAAGTGGCCAGCCAGATGGCTTGCGATTTCATCCAGGGCGAGTTGGTGCGCTGGTTGTTCGAGGCCTCCAAATCGGCCAGCGACGCTGATGTCAAGCGCGCCATGGACATCTGCGTGGACAACGCCAACCGCGCCATCTTCAACGCCGCCAATTCCAACCCGACGTTTTCGGGCATGGGCACCACCTTGGTCGTGGCCGTGATGCGGCCGGGTCGGGCGCTGGTGGGCCACATTGGTGATTCGCGCGCCTACCGCTTCCGCGATGGTCAGTTGGTGCAAATCACCAAGGATCATTCCTTGCTGCAAGAGCAGATCGACGCGGGCATCCTCACGCCTGAACAGGCCGCGGTGTCGGCCAACAAAAACCTGGTCACCCGCGCCGTGGGCGTCGAAGATTTCGTGCTGTTGGAGACCCGGGCCCACGATTTGCTCAGTGGTGACACCTTGCTGCTGTGCTCAGATGGCCTGTCGGACATGCTGGAAGACCGCCAGATCGCCGAGGTCATGGCGGGCTCCAGCGAATTGTCTGAGATGGCCGAGCGCCTCATTTCCGCGGCCAACGCGGCAGGTGGGCGCGATAACATTGCTGTGATTCTGGTTCGTGCGCAGGGCGCCAACGAACCTTCGCCCAGGACCTGGTGGCCGTTCCGCCGCCTGGGCAACTCGTCTTGAAAGAGGTTACGCATGGGTAAGCTGGTCGTCTCGCTGGACGGGGTGGTGATCAAGGAAGTTCAGATCACCAAAGAGAAAACCTCGCTGGGTCGCCGTCCCTACAACGACATCGTCATTGACAACTTGGCGGTCAGTGGCGAGCACGCGCATCTGCAGTTGGTGGGCAATGACGTCTTCATCGAAGACCTCAACAGCACCAACGGCACCTACATCAACGGCAAAGCCGTCAAGAAGCAGCTGCTGCAGCACAACGACACGGTCGAGATCGGCAAATACAAGATCAAGTACATCGGCGAAGAAGTGCCTGATTTTGAAAAGACCATGGTGCTGCGCCCTGGCACCCCGCAAGCTGCCCGCCCCATGCCCTCGGTGGCGGCCATGTCGCCCCAAGTGTCTGCCCAAAGCCAGCCCGTGCCTTCGATGCCTGCTTCGGCGGCACCCATGGCTCCCAGCGCGCCAGGTTTTGGCAGCACCGGTTTTGGCAGCACGAACTTTGGCAGCCTGGGCCAGCAATCGCCAGCGTCCATCAAGGTGCTCAATGGCGCAGCCGCTGGTCGCGAAGTGCAGCTGACCAAGGTCGTCACCACGGTGGGCAAGCCCGGCGTTCAGGTGGCCTCCATCACCAAGCGCCCGGGCGGCTACGTGTTTGCCCATGTGGAAGGTTCAGCCCGCCCTTCCGTCAATGGCCAATCGGTCGAGAATGAGCCCGTGCACCTCAAGAACGGCGACGTGATCGAGCTGGCCGGCACCCAGATGCAGTTCGTCCAGGCCTGAGGCCCAACGCAGTACCGGCATGATCCGAGTCCTCGGTTGTCATGGTTCGATCGCGGCGCGTTGCCACACCACGTCCTTCCTGCTGGACGATGACATCCTGATCGACGCGGGCAGCGGTGTGGGCGAGTTGCGCCTCGACGAGCTGGCCCGCATCGACCACATCCTGCTCAGCCACAGCCACCTCGACCACATCCTGAGCGTGCCCCTGCTGGCCGACAGCGTGATCCGTCTGCGCCAGGGCCCTGCCGGCCTGGCTGAGCTCAAGCCCATCCAGATCCATGCTTTGCCGCAAACCATCGAGGCCTTGCGCAAGCACATCCTCAATGGCGTGATCTGGCCTGATTTTTCGCGGCTGCCAAGCCCCAGTCACCCCATCTTGACCTTGCACGAGGTGAGCGTGGGGCAGGTGCTGCGCTTCCCGGCCAGAGGCGGCCTGCCTGAGCGCGAGATCACGGTGCTGCCCGCTGCACACACCGTGCCCGGCGTGGGCTTTGCCTTGAGCACGCCCCAAGGCTTGTGGGTCTACTCGGGCGACACCGGCCCCAACCCGCTGCTGTGGCAAGCGTTGCAGGGCCGGCGCATCGCACAGTTGGTCATCGAAACGGCCTTTGGCAATGACGAGGCTCACTTGGCTGACATCAGCGGCCACCTCTCGCCCATCACCCTGGCGCAAGAGCTCACGCAGCTCGACGGCGAAGTCAGCGTCTACATCACCCACCCCAAGCCGGGCGAAGTGCCTGCGGTGCTTTCGCAGATCCGAGCGCTCAACACACGCCACCGCATCGAGCCTTTGCGTGAAGGCCAGCGTTTCGGTACCCAGCCCGAGGTCGTTTAGGGGTTTGAGGCTGACAATTTTTGTCGGTCGGTGCGTGTGGGTGACCAGATTCGTCGCTGGAGGGGTGACGCAAAAGCACCCATTTGTTGCTGCCTGCGTGAATGAGGGGTGGGTAAACGTGAGGAATTTGGCGCTGACCCTCCATCGAGGGGGTTGGCACGGCGTTCGCAATGAAGAAGGCGTGACTGACAGTGTCCCCATCGGGCTGGCGGTCCTCACTCACCCAACGTAGCAGGGCCTTCGGCCCATCAGGAGTACTCCATGAACTTCCCCCGCGCTCGCCGTCAAATTCGCAAGGTCCAAAACGGCTTCACACTGATCGAACTGATGATCGTCGTCGCCATCATCGGCATTCTGGCTGCTGTGGCCATCCCTCAGTACCGCGATTACACGACCCGCGCTCGCTGGTCGGCCAACGTCGGTGCCGTGGCCACGCTGCAGCAAGGTTTTGCCCAGTGCATGCAAGAAAACGCTGGTGCTTTGGCCCGCTGCGGTGACACTGCCACCCTGAACACGGGTGGCTTCCTGCGCTCGGCAGATTTCCCCACCATGCCTGGCCCTGTCGGCAACCGCGCGAGCGGCGTGATGACCAACGGCGTGATCACGATCACGGGTTCGGAGAACCAGGGCGCTTGCGTCATCAGGCTCACACCTGATGTGACAGCCAACGCCAACTCGCTGACCTGGACCATCACACACACAGCCTCTGCGAACTGCACGCGTGCTTCCACTGGCTTCGACGCTGGCGCCTGATCCTCCTAGCGCTTGACCCAAAAGCCCGCCTCGGCGGGCTTTTTCACGTCTGTGCTTTGCCGCAAGGCAGGCCGCTGCTGCCGGGCTAGAATCGCGGTTTCGACAGCCACTTGCCCCCTGCCACCATGCAAGAAAACACCAAAAACGTCACCGCCATGGCCAACGCCATCCGCGCGCTGGCGATGGATGCCGTTCAGCAAGCCAACTCTGGCCACCCCGGCGCGCCCATGGGCATGGCCGACATGGCAGTGGCACTGTGGGGCCGCCACCTGCGCCACCACCCTGCGCAGCCTCAGTGGGCTGACCGTGACCGCTTCGTGCTGTCCAACGGCCACGCGTCGATGCTGATCTACGCGCTGCTGCACCTGACGGGCTATGAGCTGTCGATCGACGACCTCAAGGCCTTCCGCCAGATGCACAGCAAGACGCCCGGTCACCCCGAGGTGGGCATCACCCCTGGCGTGGAAACCACCACCGGCCCCCTGGGCCAGGGCATCACCAATGCCGTGGGCTTTGCGCTGGCTGAAAAGCTGCTGGCGGCTGAGTTCAACGTCGATGGCCACACCATCGTCAACCACCACACCTACACTTTCATGGGCGATGGTTGCCTGATGGAAGGCATCAGCCACGAAGCCGCCGCCCTGGCAGGCGCCTGGAAGCTGAACAAGCTGATCGCCCTGTACGACGACAACGGCATCTCCATTGACGGCCAAGTCGCGCCTTGGTTCATCGACGACACGCCCAAGCGCTTTGAAGCTTACGGCTGGAACGTGATCGACATGATCGACGGCCACGACGTGGACGATGTCGACGGCGCCATTGCCCGCGCCAAGATGAGCACTGACAAGCCCACCCTGATCGTCTGCAAGACCAGCATTGGCAAGGGCTCGCCCAACCGCGCCAACACCGCCAAGGCCCACGGCGAACCCCTGGGTGGCGACGAGATCAAGCTCACCCGCGAAGCCATTGGCTGGGCGCATGACGCCTTCGTGATCCCCCAAGACGTCTACGCCGACTGGGACGCCAAGGCCGAGGGTGATCAGCTCGTGGCCGACTGGAACACCCGCTTTGCCGTCTACACCAAAGCCTTCCCCGAGAAGGCCGCCGAGTTCACCCGCCGCATGGCTGGCGAGCTGCCTGAGAACTTCGCCGACATCGCCGTGCAAGCCGTGGCCGCTGCCCACGACAAGGCTGAGACCGTGGCCAGCCGCAAGGCCAGCCAGATCGCGCTGGAGTTCTTCACGGCTGCCGTGCCTGAAATGCTGGGTGGCTCGGCCGACCTCACTGGCTCGAACCTGACCAACACCAAGAGCACGCCTGCCCTGCGTTTTGACGGCGAAGGCAAGCCAGTACTCACGGACGGCAAGCCCGGCCGCCACATCAACTACGGTGTGCGCGAGTTCGGCATGGCCGCCATCATGACCGGCGTGGCCCTGCACGGTGGGTTCATTCCCTACGCGGGCACCTTCCTGACCTTCTCTGATTACAGCCGCAACGCCATCCGCATGGCCGCGCTGATGAAGCAACGTGTGATCCACGTGTTCACGCATGATTCGATCGGCCTGGGCGAGGACGGCCCGACCCACCAGTCGGTCGAGCACGCCGCCAGCCTGCGTTTGATCCCTGGCTTGGATGTCTGGCGCCCCGCCGACACCACCGAGACCGCCGTGGCCTGGTCCATGGC
>JBEANX010000390.1:0-3078 GCA_041165245.1 Pseudomonadota bacterium | reverse complement strand
TGCAGGTGTGGCACCACGAGGTGCCAAAGGCGCTCGGCCAGGTCAGGCAACTGATCCCTGGCCCTGGGCGCCAGCTCGACCACGATGGGCACCAGCAACATCGCCAGGAACACCAGCAGTGTCATCGTCACCAGCACCACCAGCGCAGCGCCCAATGCGCGGGGCACACGCCTGCGCTGCAAGGCGTCAACACCAGGCCGCAGAACATAGGCCAGGGCCACGCTCAAAGCGAAAGGCGCCAGGACAGGCGCATTCACCCAGGCCAGCCAGGCCAATGCACCCAGAAGCAGGCCAAGCCCGAGGGGGCGCAGCCATGTGGGCAAGGGGGCGGTGGGAGGGGAAACCGAGGGCATCACCCGGTGATTCTATAGACCCCCGGAGCGAGATCACACTGAGCATCGAGGTGGACACACAAGCGCCGCATTGAATGTGGTGTCAGCCTTCGGGCCTCATTTGCAGTCCACACCCTCATAAACCGCGCGGTGGGCAGCATCCAAGTCGGACTCGAACTTTTTGTGATCTCGTTGGGCGTCAGGGCGCGAGATGAAGTCTTGTTGGATGAGGGCCTCGCGCCGCTTGTATTCAGCCAAGCAGTTGGCCTCACGCATCTCGGCGGCGTTGTCGGTGCGAGGCGCCACGGCTTCGAGCTTGATGCGGAACTGATCGAGCCTGGCCGAGCGAGCAGCCTCGTCAGGCTCAATGTCGTTGTAGAGCGCCGCGCCCAGCATGAGGGCCTCACCAATGGTCACCTCCGACTGTTTGAGGCGTTCGGGCACGGCCGCGAGCAATTGCTCAGCCATCGCCTTTCGAACCTTGGGGTCGCGGTTGGTTTCCTGCTCGCTCTGCCATTGCGTGAAGGCCTTCTGAAAGCGCATGTAGGCCGTCACACGCTTGAGTTCAGCCGCCGCATTGGGGCCCTTGGCCACTGTGTCTTGCAGGGCTTGCCATTCGTCCTGAGTGAATTCAGCTGGGCGGCCATCGGACAAAACCGGGGCTGGCTGATCCAACACAATCATGGGCTCAGGCGCCAGCCGCTGTGGCACCGTCACACCGCTTGCTGCGGGTGCGGAAGCCATCGGCCCAGAGGCGGCATCGTCTGTGCCGCGCTGCCACCAAATGACAGCCGCCAAGACCACCCCTGCTGCCACAGCAGCCCCCCAAACCCAAGGGGTGCGAGCACTGGATCGATCGTAAGAAATCATGGCGGTGTCGGGCTGTCTGGGGTTTGCGCATTGTGACGGTGAGAACGCCCTGGCTGGCGTGGGATTCACCCCAGGGGTGCGGCATGAAACGCCGGCATCACACACGGCCATTAAACTCGCACCTTTGACACAAGCGCCAGCCTGATGACATGGCGCTGAACCCTGGCCCTCGCTTTCACCATGGACATCCACTCATTGCCCCCAGAAGGCCTGGCTGCCGCTGCTGCCTTGCTGGGTTACCTCATTGGTTCCTTGTCATTCGCGGTGATCGTCAGCCAGCTGTTTGGCCTGAATGACCCCCGCACCTACGGCTCAGGCAACCCTGGCGCCACCAACGTGCTGCGCTCGGGCAACAAGGCAGCCGCGATCATCACCCTGCTGCTTGACGCCCTGAAAGCCTATGTGCCCGTGGTCGTGGCGCGCCAGTTGGGCATGGACGACACCGTGGTGACCGCCGTGGGTCTGGGCGCCTTCCTGGGCCACCTCTGGCCTGTGTTCTTCAAGTTTGAAGGTGGCAAGGGTGTGGCCACGGCCGCAGGCGCGCTGTTGGGCTTTGACCCGGCCATGGGTGGCTTTGTGCTGCTGATCTGGCTGGGCATGGCCGCCGTTTTTCGCTACTCATCGCTTGCCGCGCTGACCGCCTCTCTGGCTGCACCGGTTTTGCAGTGGCACTTCCACGGCGTTGGCCCCATGTTTTACGGGGTCATCGTGATGAGTGTTTTGCTGATTTGGCGCCATGAGGCCAACATCCGGAAACTACTGGCCGGGCAGGAAAGCAAACTGGGCCAGAAGGCCGCGCCACCGCCGCAGGCATGAACCTTTCTTGATCACCCATGAGCCCCAGCCAGCCTAGACGCGCCTCACTGAAAAGCTTGCTCGGCTTGGGGCTGGCTCTGCTGCTTGCCTGGGGCGCTCGCGAATGGCTGGCGATGCACCATGCCTCCCAGCAAGGTGCCATCTTGCGCGAGTGGATCAAGGCCGACGACATCGTGATCTACACGACCGACACCTGCCCCTATTGCGTCAAAGCCCGCCAATGGCTGACCACACAGGGCCTGCCTTGGCGCGATTGCAATGTGGAGCATGACGCTCAATGCCGTGCCGAGTACGAGGCCAAAGGCGCGCCCGGCGTGCCCATGCTCAAAGTCAGAGACCAATGGCGGTTGGGCTTTGACCCAGCGTGGTTGGTGGAAACGATCAAAAACCGCCCGCCGACCTGATCCCTGCGCCACAGCAAGCGCAAGATCACCTGTCAAGCCATCACCAGACCCAAGCTGGCGACCTCACCCCGACCGTGGCGAAGCACCACTGGCTCTTGGCCGCTCATGTCAATGACCGTGGTGGACTGCATGGGGCATGCCCCCGCGTCGATCACCCCAGCCACCAACTTTTGCAAACGCTCGCGGATCTCGTGTGCATCGTTCAGAGCCTCATCCTCCCCCGGCATGATCAACGTGGTGCCGAGCAAGGGCTGGCCCATGACCTCCAGCAAAGCCTGCATGACACCATGCTCAGGCACGCGCAGCCCGATGGTGCGCCGAGACGGGTGCGAGACCCGGCGAGGCACCTCCTTGGTCGCTTCGAGGATGAAGGTGTAAGGCCCTGGCGTGCCGAGCTTGAGCAGCCGGTATTGCTGGTTGTCGACCCGAGCAAACGAGGCCAACTCGGACAAATCGCGGCACAACAGCGTCAGGTGGTGGCGATCGTCCACCTGGCGGATTCGGCGCAACGCATCCACAGCGGCTTTGTCGTCCAGGTGGCAGACCAGGGCATAGCTCGAATCGGTAGGCACCGCCAAAACACCCCCCTTGCCGAGCAGCGCAGCCGCCTGTTTGAGCAAACGCAGTTGGGGGTGATCGGGGTGAACTTCAAAGAG
>JBEANX010000389.1:0-3508 GCA_041165245.1 Pseudomonadota bacterium | reverse complement strand
CCGTGACCAGCAGCATCTCCCAGCCGGGCATGGCGTCGGGGAAGGTGTGAACCAGTGCCTGTGCGCTCATGCGGCCTCCTTCGGGCCAGCGCCGTTGGCCCCATTGGCCGCATTCCCGCGGTACAACTTGGCCGCCTGGTCCATCAGCAAACCAGCGGCGACCGCAGCGGCCACCGCGACAATGATGTGCAGCTTGAAAGGCAGGCCAAAGGCCGCCACCGCCGCCGTGCCCGCCAGGGCCGCGCTGATGCCGGTGAGCTTGTCGCGCACCAAAGTCACCAAGAGGCCCACCAGGGCCAGGGTGCCGGCAAAGCCCATGCCCCACTCGGTGGGGATGGCCTGCGCAAACACCACGCCCAGGCCGGCGGCCACGTTCCAGGCCGTCCAGTTCACGGCGCACAGGCCCACAAAGTAAGCCAGCGGTTCGGGCTGCTCGCGGCAAGCCGGCGGGCTTTGGCCGTAGCGCTGCTGGGTCAGCACATAGGTGATATCGGCCGTGAGGTAGCCGGCCACCAGGCGCCAGCGCAAAGGCAGGGCCAGCATGTGGCGGCGCATCTGCACCGAAAAAATCACGAAGCGCAGGTTCACGCAGCAGGCCGTGACCCACACCACCCACAAAGGCGCGCCGGCCAGCATCAAGGGCACTGAGGCCAGTTGTGCACTGGCCGCAAACACGCTCAAAGCCATGGTCAGGGCCACGTAAAAGGGCAAGCCCATCTTCACCATGGTCACGCCAGTGACCAAGCCCCAGGCCATCACACCGGGTGTCACGGCCAGCATGTCTTTCATGCCTTGTCGGCAGGCAGGGTGGCGCCACAGCACCGGGTCCAGCAAGGTCAAGGGGCCAGCCCCCGGCGTGCTGGGGCCTTCAGGCGGAGAGGTCAAGCGGGCATGGCTGGCAGGAGCACGGTCGGGCATGCCACCATTGTGGCCGCAAGCGCTGACACCCAGGCTCAGTGAGCCGCTTTGCCCTTCTTGGGCTTCGGCTCTTCTTCGGCCGCGGCGGCGTCTTCGCCCTTGGCAGGCGTGGCCTCGGCTTCATCGGCGCCTTCTTCGGCGTCAGAGGGTTTGGAGGCGGCTGCTTTGGCCTTTTTGGGCTTGGAAGGCGCTTCCGGCGGCGGGCGCGGCACCACAGGGGCCACGCCTTCCAGCTTGTTCTCACGCATGTATTCGTCCATCTCGCGCCAGCCCCCGAACACGGCCGATTTGTCGGCCTTGGGGTTGAGGGTGTAGCAATCCTCGATGGCGCGCATGGCGTGCCGGCAGGCGCTGCCAATGGCTTTGGATTCGGTGGCGATGCGCTCGGTCGCCTTGGCCGGGGTCTCGATGCCCAACTGGTCGCAAGCACTCAAAGCTGGCAATGCCAACAAAGGCAGGGCCAGCCGGATCAGGCGTTGGATGGAAGGCGAGGCAAACACAGGCATTCAGAACAACTCGATCTTGGGGCCTTCGGTCTCGGCCAGCTCCAGCGTGGGGGCGTCGGCCTTGCTGAGCGGTGTGCCAGGCTTTTCCAGCTTGGCGCGCTCCACCTCGGCGTGCGCGGCGCGCTGCGAGTGGGTCACGTAGTTGGTGGTCCAGCGGGCCATCAGCTCTTCCAGCTTTTGCGGGGGTGGGGGCGCCTTGCCACCCACCAGCTTGTACAGGGCCGCGCTGTGGTCTGACAGGCTGCCCAGGGCGGTCTCGACCTGCTCCAGCACCTGGCGGTTGATGTCCTGGAACTGCATGTTGCCCAAGGCATTGATGATGTCGCAGGTCACTTCGCGCATGCCGTCGTCCATCGATTTGGACAGGTCCACCAGGTAGGGCACGACCTCGGTCAAGCGCTCACTGATCTCACTGACATGGCGGGCCAGCTCGGTGAATTGTTCGGCGGCGGTGTCTGATTCCAGCTGCGAGGCCGATTCCAGCTCGCCGTCGATGGCCTGGGCCACCATGGCGATGCCCTGGTTGATCTGCGCCGCGGCCTCGGCTGTCTGGCCCGAGAGGCGGCGCACCTCAGCAGCCACCACCTTGAAGCCAGCGCCTTCAGCACCCGCACGGGCCGCTTCAATGGAAGCGTTGATCGACAGCAAATTGGTCTGACGGGAGATGTCGGCGATCAGCACGGCCAGCGGCGTGAGGTGGCGCACCTGGTCGACCACCTTGCGGATGCGGTCCTGGTTCTGGCGGCGTGCATCGACAAAACTGTGCTGGTGGGCCGTGAGCGATTCCAGTGCCTGGCCATTCTTGCCCGCCTCGTTGAGCGAGCTTTGCGACAAGATCTGCGAGTGCTGCACCGCGTTGTTGATGCGCTCTTGCAGCTCGGCGCTGAGGCGGTGCACGCGGTTGAGGCGATCCACCATTTCCAGCACGGCCGACTCCGACGTGCGGATCGTCACCGTCACCTGCTTTTGCAAAATGGCAAAGCACTGCTCCAGCAGGCCCAGGTCGTCGCTGATCAAGTCAGGCACCGATGCCTTCTGGCGCGAGAGGCGGATGTTGGCCGTCAACATGCCCACCAACACACTGCCCAAGGCCAGCGCCTCGGTGCGCCAGGCGCCATCAACAGGCCACACCATGCCAAGGCCCCAAATGATCAGGGCCCAAGCCAGCAGCACCACAGTGCGGCCGGCCCAGGTCGCCACCCGACGTTGGTGGGCAAACGCGCGCGCCTTGTCGGCAATCGTGACGGGCTCCATGGGCTCCACGTCGTTGGGCGGGTTGTCTTGCTGGTCCATGCCAGAGAATCCTTTCTGGCTCAAGCGCCGGGCACCACTTGCTTGACGATCTTGATCAGGTCCGAGCCCGACACTGGCTTGACCAGCCAGCCCGTGGCGCCGAGCTTTTTGGCCTCGTCGCGCTTGCCTTGCTGGCTTTCGGTCGTCAGGGCCAGGATGGGCGTGAAGCGCAGCACCTTGCGCGCCTCAGAAATCAAAGTCAGCCCGTCCATGTGGGGCATGTTGATGTCCGTGATGATCAAGTCAGGCTTGAGCCCACCCTTGATCTTGTTGAGGGCCTGCTGCCCATCGGGCGCCGTCTCCACCTTGTAGCCGCTGATCTCCAGCGTGCTCTTCAAAGACATCAACATCGTTGTCGAATCGTCCACCAGGAACACTGATTTCATGATCTGAACCCTCACCCTGAGCCATGTGGCCCCGCTGCCTGCTCTTCGCGCCTTTGGTCTCAGGCCGCTTGTGCCTGGGACGCCGTCGCACCCAGAATCCCTGCCAACCAGGGGTCACCGACTTCGCCGGTGATCTTCGGGCGCACCGCCAGCAGCACTTGGAGGACTGAGGCATGCACGTGTTGGACCTTTGACAGGTTTACGGCACCTTGCGGGTGGTTCTTGAGCCAAGTCTGCAAGGTTTCTGCGTCTTCGACCGTCACAACGCCTTCCAGCGCTGCATGTTTCTTGAGGTATCGGATGCCCATCACAACAACTCCTTGGGGTTGAGGACCATCAACACGCTGCCATCGCCCATCAGGGCGGTGCCCGCAAAACCAGTCAGCCCACTGAGCACGCCTTCCA
>JBEANX010000388.1:0-4188 GCA_041165245.1 Pseudomonadota bacterium | reverse complement strand
CTGCGAAGTCGGACATGTGAAAGAGGCTGCCCTCGGGCACCAGCAGGTTGAGCATGGGGACCAGGGCGGTCACCACGATCACGGCAGCGATCACGGCACTCCACGCGCCCCCGCCCAGCCTCAGCCCACTCCTGGGCATCTCAAGGACAGATGTAGTCATAGGGTTCATCTAGATGTTTCGCAAGCAAACCGTCGCGCCACTCGGTCTGATCCAGCGGCCACCACGGATCCAGCTTGGCTGGTCCGTCGGTGGCGCCCCCTTGAGGGGGCACGCGAAGCGTGTAGGGGGTGGTCAGGTTTCTCGACCCTTCATCGCGAACAGACCTTGCGGGCGTTTCTGGATGAAGATGACGACGATGACCAGCACAAAAATCTTGGCCAAAACGGCGCCTGTCCAGCCTTCGAGGAATTTGTTGGTCAAGCCCAGGCCCATCGCGGCGTACACCGTGCCTGCGATCTGACCCACACCGCCCAGCACCACCACCATGAACGAATCCACGATGTAGTTCTGGCCGAGGTCGGGGCCGACGTTGCCGATTTGCGAGAGCGCACACCCGGCCAGGCCTGCAATGCCAGCGCCCAGCGAAAAGGCCATGGTGTCCACACGGGCGGTGTTCACCCCCATGCACGAGGCCATGGGTCGGTTCTGCGTGACGCTGCGAACAAACAGGCCCATGCGGGTTTTGCTGATCAGCAGGGTCATGCCCAGCAAAACCAAGCCAGCGAACACGATGATGGCCAGGCGGTTGTAAGGCAGGGTCAGGTTGCTGAACAACTCAAACCCGCCGGACATCCAGTTGGGGTTCTCCACCTGAACGTTTTGCGCACCAAACAGCGAGCGAACCGCTTGCATCAGCACCAGGCTCACGCCCCAGGAGGCCAGCAGGGTCTCCAGCGGGCGGCCATACAAGAAGCGGAACACGCTGCGCTCCAGAACAGCGCCCACCAGGGCCGAGGCCATGAACGAGGCAGGCACAGCCAGCAGGATGTACCAATCAAAAGCCTCGGGAAAGTAGCTCCGGAACACGTTTTGAATGGCAAAGGTGGCATAGGCGCCGATCATCATCAGCTCACCGTGAGCCATGTTGATCACGCCCATCAGGCCATAGGTGATGGCCAGGCCCAAAGCGGCCAGCAGCAAGATGCTGCCCAGGCTGATGCCGGTAAAGACCACGCCCACGCGCTCGCCCCAGGCCAGGGTCTGGTTGACCTTGTCCAGTGCCAGCGAGATGGCTTGGCGCACGCCCTTGTCAGCCTCACCGTCGTCACCCAGACGCTCCATCAACAGGGCGCGAGCGGCGGGAGTGCCCTCGCTGGCCAAAGAGCGAGCCGCTTCCACGCGCTTGGCCGGGTCTTGCGCTTGCAGCAGGGCCTTGGCGCGAACCATTTGCAGCTCGGCTTTCAGCTTGGGGTCGGTTTCGGTCGACAAAGCCTTGTCGATGATGGGCAACTTGCTCTCATCAGCAGCAGCGGACAGGGCATCGATGCCCTCCTTGCGCGCAGCCACATCGGGTGACGAGAGTTTGCCGGCAGCCAGGGCGGCATCGATCTCGCTGCCCATGCGGTTGTTGTTGACCACGTCTTCCAAGCCTTCAGGCGTGGACACGACCTGGCCTGAGATGGCGTCTTTCAGATCAGCGCCATCGAGGATGTAAACCTTGCTGCCTGCCACCTTGACGCTGTCAGCGGCCAAGGCTTGCAGGAAAGGGGGCAAGGCGGGGTCGTTCTTGCCCAGCATTTTTTGCAGGGCACTGATGCGGGCATCGTTGTCGCCCGCCGAGATGGCCAGGGCTTCTTCCATGCTCAAGGCATGGGCACCCACAGGGGCCAGGCCGATGGCACATGCCATGCTCAGGCCCAGGGCGGCAGACCAGCGGCGCCAGGCCGGGGCCTGTGGTGCGGGTCTTGGTGAAATGGCTTCAGGTCTGTTCACAAACGATCCTGTGTCAACGTGCGCAGAAAAAAAAGCGCCCCCCGGAGGTGACCCACCAGGGGGCGAACCGCTCTGCTTCATGGTTCAACCCGTCTGGCTTGCTGCCAACACCTTGGGGTGCAGCACAGCAAACCACGAGGACGGGCACTCGCTCACTCACTCATTCAACTCACCGGGTGCAACCGCTTGCACCCGGGAAGCACTCACCTGAATCACTTGGCTTCAGGCTCATCCTTCTTCTTGTCGTTGCCTTCGATGAAGGGGCTCCAAGGTTGGGCCTTCACAGGGCCAGGGGTCTTCCAGACCACCTTGAACTGACCGTCAGCCTTGACTTCGCCGATGAAGACGGGCTTGTGCAAGTGATGGTTCTTCGCGTCCATGGTGGACATGAAGCCGCCAGGCGCAGGGAAGGTTTGACCGCCCATGGCCGCGATGACCTTGTCGGTGTCGGTGGAGCCGGCCTTCTTCACAGCTTGAGCCCACATGTTGATGCCGATGTAGGTGGCTTCCATCGGGTCGTTGGTCAGAGCCTTGTCCTTGTGGCCAGCGATGTTCTTGGCCTTGGCGTAAGCCGACCACTTCTTGATGAAGGCATCGTTCGTGGGGTTCTTGATGGACATGAAGTAGTTCCAGGCAGCCAGGTGGCCGACCAGAGGCTTGGTGTCCACACCGCGCAGTTCTTCTTCACCCACCGAGAAGGCCACCACGGGCACGTCCTTGGCCTTCAGGCCCTGGTTGCCCAGTTCCTTGTAGAAAGGCACGTTGGAGTCACCGTTGATGGTGGAGATCACGGCCGTCTTCTTGCCTTCAGAAGCGAACTTCTTGATCTTGGCAATGATGGTTTGGTAATCAGAGTGACCGAAGGGGGTGTATTCCTCGATGATGTCTTCTTCCTTCACGCCCTTGGACTTCAGGAAGGCGCGCAGGATCTTGTTGGTGGTGCGTGGGTAGACATAGTCGGTGCCCAGCAGCACGAAGCGCTTGGCCGAACCGCCGTCCTTGCTCATCAGGTACTCAACCGCAGGGATGGCTTGCTGGTTGGGAGCGGCGCCCGTGTAGAACACGTTCTTTTCCAGCTCTTCACCTTCGTATTGCACGGGGTAGAACAGCAGGCCGTTGTTTTCCTTGTAGACGGGCAGGACCGACTTGCGCGACACCGAAGTCCAGCAGCCGAAGGTCACGGCGACTTTGTCTTGCGTCAGCAACTGCTTGGCCTTTTCGGCGAACAGGGGCCAGTTGGAGGCTGGGTCAACGACCACGGGTTCGAGCTTCTTGCCCAGCAGGCCGCCCTTGGCATTGATCTCGTCAATGGCCATCAGCACGGTGTCCTTCAGGACGGTTTCCGAGATGGCCATGGTGCCCGACAGCGAGTGCAGCACGCCCACCTTGATGGTGTCGGCGGCAGAGGCCATGGTGCTGAAAGCCAAACCTGCGACGCCCAGGGCGACAGAGGTCAGGGATTGAACGGCGCTGCGACGAGAAATGTTCATTTGGTGACGCTCCTTTGAAGCGGTAGAAACTCAAGTGGGTTGGATTGTTTTCCCCACCCACAAAACCGTTTGAAGCGCTTTCGTGGATCGGATGAGTGAAGTGTGCCCAGCGCCCCCGATTCGAGGAATACGCCACATGGCGTATGAGCGGGAACCAACGAGAAAGTGCAGCGTTGCGCATGGGGCTTGCTAGACCAGGCTTCTACAATGCCCCACGAGCACCACCACCCCATGCCCACCGAACTCTTCTTCAGCCTGACTGCCCGCCACCGACAACGGCGTGCCAACGTGGCGCTGGGCGGCGTGCTGGCCTTTGTGGCGGGCGCCATCAATGCTGGCGGCTTTCTGGCCGTGCATCGCTACACCTCGCACATGACTGGCATCGTCTCGGGCATCGCCGATGACTTTTTCCTGGGAGAAACAGCCCTGGCCATGGCTGGCGTCTCATCGCTTCTGGCTTTCCTGGCCGGGGCGGCCACCACGGCCGCTTTGATCAACTGGGCGCGAAGGCGCGACATGCAAGGCGAGTTCGCCATCGCCCTGATGCTGGAGTCGGCCCTGCTGGTGCTGTTTGGCATCATGGGTGCCAACTTGGAGCTGCTGGTCGATGTGTTTGTGCCGTCCACCGTGTTGTTGTTGTGCTTCATCATGGGCTTGCAAAATGCCACGGTCACCAAGATCTCGAACGCCGAGATTCGCACCACGCATGTCACTGGCGTGGTCACCGACTTGGGCATCGAACTCGGTCGGCTGATGTACTGGAAC
>JBEANX010000387.1:0-2930 GCA_041165245.1 Pseudomonadota bacterium | reverse complement strand
GGCCAAGGTGCGCGAGCTGGCCATTGCCCTGTACAAAAAGGCGGCCGATTACGCCTTGACCAAGGGCATCATCATCGCTGACACCAAGTTCGAGTTTGGCCTGGACGAGCAGGGCACCCTGACCGTGATGGACGAAGTGCTCACGCCTGACTCTTCGCGCTTTTGGCCCATCGAGGGCTATGAGGCTGCGTTTGCCGCCGGCCAGAACCCACCCAGCTACGACAAGCAGTTCGTGCGCGACTGGCTGGAGCAAGCCACGGTGAATGGCCAGCCTTGGGACAAGACGGCGCCTTCGCCTGCCCTGCCGCAATCGGTGATCGACAACACGGCTGCCAAGTACCAGGAAGCCCTGACCCGGCTCACCGCCTGATGGGCTGACGGGCTGATCAGCCCAGCGGTTCAGTCTTCGTCGAACTCGCCGTCCAGGCTTTCGCCCTCGCCATTGAGGGCGGCCTCACGGGCGGCCACGGCCAGCAGGCGGTTTTGCTCCACGGCGGCAGCTTCCTCGGGTGAGGCCGCCCAGCCTTTCAGGATCTCGGCCACATCGCCCACGCCGGTCTTGTTCAGGGCAGAGAACAAGGTGATGCCGATGTCGGCGTCTTCCGAGCTGATCTCACCCAGCACCTCTTGGGCTTTGCGCAGCGAATCGGCGCCTTCCTTGCGGTTGAGCTTGTCGGCCTTGGTGAGCAACACCAAGAGCTTGACCTCGCCGGTTTGCACGCGTGGCGCCACAAATTCGAGCAGTTGCATGTCCAGGTCGGTGAAGCCATGGCGGGAATCGACCATCTGCACCACGGCCGTCAAGCTGCGGCGCACCTCCAGGTAGCGGGCCATGACCTCTTGCCAGCGCAGCTTGGCGCTGCGCTCCACGGCGGCATAGCCGTAGCCGGGCAAGTCGGTCCAGACCTCGTTGGGCGCGTCTTTGGGGCCCAAGTGGAAGAGGTTGATGTGCTGCGTGCGCCCTGGCATCTTGGAGGCGTAAGCCAGCTGGCGTTGCTGGGCCAGGGTGTTGATGGCGGTGGACTTGCCCGCGTTGGAGCGGCCCACAAAAGCCACCTCGGGCAAGTCATTCAGCGGCAGCTGGTCGATCTTGGCTGCGGTGGTCAGGAATCGGGCGGAATGGGCCCAGGCCAAGGCCAGTTGGGCGGGGGTGGCGGGGCCGGTTTGCCTCTGTTGTGGCGTTTTGTGCACCGGGCGTGGTGCGGGCTTGGATTTGTTCGGCGTTTGTCGGCTCATGGGGCATTGTAGAATCTCGCGATCTGGCGCGTTGAAATGGCCTCAAATCATGGCTGCCAAGCCTTGCGAATTGCCTTGTTGCCTGCCTTTGCGCCCTTGACCTCTCATTGGTCCCCTTTCGATCAGCCCACTCAAGCACCATGAAGCGTCTGAACCACCTGTTTGCCGTCGCCACCGTTGCCGCTGCCTTTGCTGGCGCCGCTTTTGCGTCAGACGCCCCCAAGTCGGCCAAGCCCGACCTGGCCGCCGGTGAAGCCAAGGCCACGCAAGTCTGTGCCGCCTGCCACGCGGCCGATGGCTCGCGCGGTGCGCCCACCTTCCCCATTCTGCAAGGCCAGCACGCTGAGTACCTGGTCAAGCAACTGACCGAGTTCAAGTCTGGCAAGCGCAAAAACGCGGTGATGAACGGCATGGCCGCTGCTCTGTCTGACGCTGACATGCGCAACGTGGCGTACTTCTACGCTGGCAAGAAAGCCAAGGAAGGCTTTGCCGCCAACAAGGACACCGTGGCCCTGGGCGAAAAAATCTACCGTGGTGGCATTGCCGCCAAGTCGGTGCCTGCTTGCGCCGGCTGCCACAGCCCCAACGGTGCAGGCATTCCTGCTCAGTACCCCCGCCTGCAAGGCCAGCACGCCGACTACACCAAGACGCAGTTGACCTCCTTCCGCCAGGGCGAGCGCATGAACAGTGTCCAGATGGCGTCCATCGCTGCCAACCTGAGCGACAAGGAAATCGCCGCTTTGTCCGATTACATTGCCGGTCTGCGCTGATTCCGGGTATCGCTTTCAGTTAAACACCTATTGTCGGGCGCTGTTTTTGGCCCGAACATCAAGCAGGCGGGGATCACATCTGGTGGCTCCGCCTGTTTTTTTGCCCGCGACACTCCCTGGCGCTGGGCTGGATGCTTGAGACATGTCTGCTGTTGCTGAATCTTCTTCCTTGCCGGGCCGCACCATTCGGGCCGATGTGATCGACCTGTTGGCCTCGATGCGCTTTGCCATCGCGCTGCTGACCATCATCTGCATTGCCTCGACCATTGGCACCGTGCTCAAGCAGGGCGAGCCCCTGGTCAACTATGTCGACACCTTTGGCCCTTTTTGGGCCCAGGTGTTTGGCTCGCTGGGCCTGTTTCGCATCTATGGCTCGCCTTGGTTCCTGGTGATCCTGGCCTTCCTGGTGGTCTCGACCTCTTTGTGCATTGCCCGCAATGCACCCAAGATCCTGGTCGATGTGCGCACCTTCAAAGAGAACCTGCGCGTCAAGGCGCTGGACTCCTTCCACCACCGCGCCCATGGCAGCGTGAGCCAAGGCTTGCCCGAAACCCAGCAACAGGTGCTGGCCATGCTGGGCGCGATGGGGTGGAAGGTCAAAACCCAAACCCGCCAGGGCGAGGGCACCGAAGCGGCTGGTGTGATGATCGCGGCGCGCCGTGGCGCTGCCAACAAGCTGGGCTACATCGCGGCGCACTCGGCCATCGTGCTGGTGTGCGTGGGCGGCCTGCTGGACGGCGACACCATCATGAAGTTCCAGGCCTGGATGGGCAATTTGCAGGCCTTCCAGGGCAACAAGCCCACCGAGCAAAGCGTGCTCAGCCTGAACAGCCCGGCCTACCGCGCCTCGCTGTACGTGCCTGAGGGTGCGCGCAATGGCCAGGCCGTCATCAACGTGGACGCGGGCATGCTGGTGCAGCCCCT
>JBEANX010000386.1:0-5652 GCA_041165245.1 Pseudomonadota bacterium | reverse complement strand
TCATGGCAGCGTGGTACTCATAGAAGGCGCGGCGGCGCTCGTCCATGGTGGCGTGCTGTTCCCAGGCTTCCGGGATCATCATCATGGCGGCTTGAGCCAAGGGGTAGCCCGCCATCGTCAGCAATTCGAGCGCATTGTCGAAGGTGGCCGTGTCGGACTGGCCATCCATGCTGATGGGGTAGAGCTTCTTGAGGTCATCGCCCAGCACGGGCGACTTCATCACGCCTTCACGGGCGCGCATCCAGTTGAAGTTGCCCTTGACCGTGTTGATTTCGCCGTTGTGGGCGACCATGCGGTAGGGGTGGGCCAGGGGCCACTCAGGGAAGGTGTTGGTCGAGAAACGCTGGTGCACCAGGGCCAGGGCCGAGGTCACGAGTTCGTTCTGCAGGTCCAGGAAGTACTTGCCCACCTGGTCGGCCAACAACAGACCCTTGTAGATGATGGTGCGGCACGACATGCTGGGTACGTAGTACTCGCTGCCATGCGTGAGGTTCAGGCTCTGGATCTTGCTGGAGGCTGTCTTGCGGATGACGTACAGCTTGCGCTCCAGGGCGTCGGGCACCAGGATGTCCGGGCCACGGCCGATGAAAACTTGGCGGATGACCGGCTCTTTCTCGCGCACGGTGGGCGACATGGGCATGTCGCGGTCCACCGGCACATCACGCCAGCCCAGCAGGATCTGGCCTTCGGCCTTGATGGCGCGCTCCATCTCCTGCTCGCAGGCTTGGCGGGAGGCTTGTTCCTTGGGCAGGAAGATCATGCCCACGCCGTATTCGCCGGGCGGAGGCAACTCCACGCCCTGCTTGGCCATCTCGGAGCGGTAGAACTCGTCGGGGATCTGGATCAAGAGGCCCGCGCCGTCGCCCATGAGCGGGTCGGCACCCACCGCGCCGCGGTGGTCGATGTTTTCCAGGATCTTGAGACCCTGGGCGACGATGCTGTGCGCCTTGAGGCCCTTGATGTGGGCAACAAAGCCCACGCCACAAGCATCGTGCTCGGCATTGGCATACAGGCCGCTGTCAGCAGCTGCCTGGATTTCTTGAGCGGTGGCCGTGACCAGATGGTCAGCGGGAGCGGTGGGGAACGAGGTTCCCGAAGTCGCCTGAGTCATGTGGGCGCTCCAGTGTGGGGATGAAACGACAAAAAACGAATGCGCAGGATACTGCGTGCATCACCCTGCATCAAGGAATATTTAAAGGGGTCTGACCCTATTTTATAAAATTCACCAAGCAGTCACCTCAATAAATAGGGGCAGAGCAAACACCTCGCGCTGCTCAAGTCATGTCTTTGGAGGGGGTTGTCGCCGATTCACTGTCCACGCCGCCCGCCTGACGAGGCCGCCCCCGCTTGGCGGGCACCAAACGGCGTTCGGCCGGGGCTTGCTCTGCCTGAGCGGCGCCCTGCCCCAAACGCCAACTGGCCAGCGATTGGATGAAGCGCTCGTCACCCAACACCCATCCTTTGTGCGCGGCATCCCCCAGAGCAGACACGGCCAAGGCCCCCAAGCCTTGCTCCAAGCGCCTGCGCCAGGCAGCCTCGCGGTCAAACGGCGTGTTGCCGAGCGCCCAGAACAGGGCGTGGTCTTGCACCAGGGCGTCGGTGCGGCGCTGAAGGTGCTGGGCCAAGCTGGAGGGGCAGTTGTCAGAGACAGACTGAGGCGCCTCGCTCAGGCCCAGGCGCCAGGGATGGGTTTCGATGAACACCATCGCATCTAGCAAATAGTGGGCCGGGTCGATCACGGTCGCCCGAAACCGCCCTGCCCACAATGCCCCGGTGCGGCCATGGCGGCGGTTGAAACCGGCCACAAAGCGGCGGCCCACAGCCTGCATGAACCGGCCCAGCCCCCCTGCCTCGGCCGGCGTCACCAACAGATGAAAGTGATCAGGCAGCACCGCATAAGCATGAATGGCCACGTCGTGGAGCCGCGCGGCCTCCAGCATGGCCAGCATCAAAGCGTCGCGGTCGGGCGCTTGGGCCGTGAGGTCCACCCCAGCCACCACGCGCTGAACCACAAGGTGAGGAAAAGACGGGCATTCGAGTCGGGGCAGGCGGGCCATCTCACGAGCTTGTAAAATTGCAAGAAATGATCAGTGTCGAACGGGCTTCGTCAGCCTCACTGCGCTTGCGAAACCCATGGGTCGAGCCAGCCGAGAGGCAGACAAGACCCTGTCAGGCGTTTGTTCACACCCTTGTTCGGGGGGGAACCCTGACATTTCTAGTGCAAGCCCCGATGGCTTCTGCCGGGCCTGCACTTAGTCTGACCGTGTGGTTCAAGCAAGCGCACTTTGGTGATCTTGCCCGACTTTGATGCACGGCCTCACGCACTCGAAGCCAAGAGACAACCTGAAGGGCGTTTGACACCCGTCAGTTCGTGAAGACCGAGGCCGACCATCATGTCAACCGCCCTCGCAGTTCTGGAGACTTTTTTGATGCCTGATTCCACCTCGACCCCCGTGGCTGTTGCAGCCACCCGGCGCGTTGCCGATTGGCTGACGCACATGGGGGTGAGCCGCCACGCTTTTGACGACACGCTGGGTCTGATCAACCCCCTGCTGACCGTGCACCGCCTGCACGCCAAGGTGGTCAGCAAGGTGCAGGAGACTCCATCGGCATGCTCCGTCGTCTTGCAGGCAGGCGCAGCCTTCGCTGGGGTCGAGCCCGGTCAATTCGTCATGATTGGCGTGGAGATCAATGGCGTGCGCCACCGCCGTGCCTATTCGCCACGCAGTGTGGATGGCGGAACCCATCGCTTTGCCATCACCGTGCAGCGCCAGCCTGGCGGCAAGGTGTCCAACCACGTGCACGACGCACTCAAGGTGGGCGACGTGATCGAGATCGAGCAACCCGGCGGTGAGTTCACCCTGCCTGAGCGCATGCCTGCCGAGGTGTTGCTGTTGGCCGGTGGCAGTGGCATCACGCCGAGCATGGCCATGTTGGAAGCCCTCAAGCGCAGCCACGCCAGCACCAAAGCCACCCTGGTGTACTTCGCCCGCAGCGAGAACGACCGCATTTTCGGCAAGGCCCTGGCCCAACTGGCCGCCAACTGGCCCCAGTTCACTTACGTGCCGCTGGAAAGCACCGCCAACACCGGCCTGGACACCGCCCAGCAAGCCACGCTGGACGCCACTTTGCTGGACCGCGTCGCCCCCGCGTGGCGCACCCTGCCCGCGTGGTGCTGCGGCCCCGCCCCCCTGATGGACGCAGCCCGCGCCCTGTGGGCCGAGCCCGCCACCGTCGGCAAGCTGCAGCTGGAGGCCTTTGCCCCTGCCAAGCCATCGGGTGACCCGAACGTTCGCCACCAGGTTCGCCTGAGCCGTGGCAGTGAAGAACTGGCCTTTGCAGCGCCCGCCACCGAGACCTTGTTGGTCGCGGGAGAACAAGCGGGCTTTGCCATCAAACACGGCTGCCGCCAAGGCATCTGCCACGAATGCACCTGTCGCCTGCAACACGGCGCCATCAAGGACTTGACCACCGGCGAGCAAATCTCAGGCGAAGGCCAGACGATTCGGCTTTGTGTCACGACTGCCTTGACTGATGTGCAGCTGGAATCCTTGAATTGAACGCCTCCATGACCGAAACTTCTTGCAAGTGGAACACCCCATCATGAACAGCAGTCGCATCACCGTTGGCCCTCGCAGCATGCAGGAAATGGCCGCTTTCGAGAAAGAGCTCGACGCGGTGCGTGACGCCGCACGCCAGAAGGTGGGCAGCGAAGACGCCGCGTACATCCGCCGCATCCTGTGGTTGGTGCGCGCCCTCGAGACCTCGGGCCGCGGCCTGTTGATGTTCGGCTGGTTCCCCCCGACCTGGCTGCTGGGCGCCTTCCTGCTGGGCATCAGCAAGATCATCGACAACATGGAGTTGGGCCACAACGTGATGCACGGCCAGTTCAATTTCATGAACGACCCGCGCTTTCAGGGTGACACCTTCGAGTGGGACAACACCTGCCCCAAGGAAGGCTGGCGCCACACGCACAACTTCGTGCATCACACCTACACCAACGTCATCGGCAAGGATCGTGATTTTGGCTACGGCATGCTGCGCCTGTCGTCTGACCTGAACTGGCGCTGGTTCTACCACCCGGTGCAGTTCATCTACATGCTTTTGCTGGCTGTGCTGTTTGAAGTGTTCGTCGCGCTGCACGAATTGCAGACCGACAAGCTGGCCACCGGCCGCATCACGCTCAAGGACATCGCCCCGCAATGGGCCATCGTCAAGCGCAAGATGATCCGCCAGGTGCTCAAGGACTATGTGGCTTGGCCCGCCGTGGCTGCGCTCGTGGCCCTGCCCTTTGGCCATTCGGTCGACGCCGCCTTGGCCACCATGGCCGGTAACCTGGTGGGCAACCTGATCCGCAACGTCTGGGCTTGGGCGATCATCTTTTGCGGCCACTTCACCGACGACATCTACACCTTTGACCGCAAATCAATCATTGGTGAGACCAAGGGCCAGTGGTACCTGCGCCAGATCCTGGGCTCCAGCAACATCAAGGGCAGCAAGCTGCTTCACCTGCTGAGTGGCAACCTGAGCCACCAGGTCGAGCACCACCTCTTCCCTGACCTGCCTGCCAATCGCTATGCCGAGATCGCACCCCAGGTCCAGGCCGTCTGCGCCAAATACAAGGTGCCTTACAACACGGGCTTTTTCCTGCCCCAGCTGTTGACGGTGTTCAAGCGCGTGGCCCGCTACAGCTTCCCAGGTGGCCCCCAAAAGGCCCAGGCGTTCGAGATCGAACCGCCATCGTTTGAGAAAGCGTGATTTCCTCACGCGGCCCTTCCAAGGCGCAAGACAAGCCCGGCTCTGCCGGGCTTTTTTTTGGCCTGCGTTTTCACAGCTTTGCGAGCCACCAAAAACGCCTTGTCAGGTTTTTTCTGACACAACGCTCAGCCCCAGCCCGACGCCGCGAACAGCGCACGCCCTATTCAGAAAAAGAAGGGGGGTGCCCACAATCCATTTCATGCTGCAACACACAGTGTCACGCAGCAAAAGACGAAACGCCCCGCCCACCAGGCTGAACGACACGCCCCACAAGGAGCCCGACATGAACGCCGATCAAATGCTGATGGAAATCCGCGAAGCCAACCTCTCTTACCTGATGCTGGCCCAGAACCTGATCCGTGCCGACCGTGAACAGGCCCTGTTCCGCCTGGGTGTGTCGGAAGAGACCGCCGACATGATCGCCACCCTGAGCCCCGCCCAGATCATGCGTGTGGCCGCCAGCAACACCCTGCTGTGCCGCATGCGTGTCGACGATGACTTGGTCTGGACCCTGCTGACCAACCACGGCAAGGGCGGCAACGACAGCGTCACCCGCCTGCACGCCAACATCCTGATGGCCGGCCGCCACCAGGAAGCTGCCTGAGCCTTTTGCTCACGTCTGATCCTGACACCCACCAACCCCAGAGAGCACCCCATGCGCAGCAAAAGCCTGTTGACCGAAGCCAAGCAGATCGAACGTGCCGTCACCCTGATCCACCTGGGTGCCCGCCTGCAGGTGCTGGAGTCGGAAACGGACATGTCCTACGAGCGTTTGCTGCGCCTGTACAAGGAAGTGGCGGGCAAGTCGCCGAGCAAGGGCCAGTTGCCGTTCTCGACCGACTGGTTCATGACCTGGCAACCGAACATCCACGCCTCGCTGTTCCTCAACATCCA
>JBEANX010000385.1:0-4504 GCA_041165245.1 Pseudomonadota bacterium | reverse complement strand
CACGGTGTAGCCGCGCTTGCCGAGTACGTCGGAAAGGTGGTGCAACTCGGTCTTGCTGTCGTCAACGACGAGGATCTTCTGGATCGGCATCGTGTGTCCTTTGGGTGCCAAGCGTCATGGCTTCACAAGCTTTCAGGCGCCGCCGCGGCGGAAAGTGTTCACTGCCTTGAGCAGCTGTTCCTTGGTGAAGGGCTTGGTGAGGTAGTCCTCCGAGCCCACCATACGGCCACGTGCCTTGTCGAACAGGCCGTCCTTGCTGGACAGCATGATCACGGGCACATGCGCAAAACGCGGGTTGCGCTTGATGATGGCGCAGGTCTGGTAGCCATCGAGCCGGGGCATGAGGATGTCGCAGAAGATGAGCTCGGGCGCATGGTCGTTGACCTTGGCCAGCGCATCGAAGCCGTCTTCGGCCAGCAGCACTTCGTGCCCGCCCTGGCGCAGGAAGATCTCGGCGCTGCGCCGAATGGTGTTGCTGTCGTCGATCACCAGCACCTTGACGGGCGAACTCGCTTGTCCCAAATCACTCACGGGGCCAATCCTCCATGGTTGCAAGCGGGGCTCGCGCCCCGACTTCGGTCAGAACAGTCTGTGGCTGGCAGGCCGACAGCACAGGGCTCACACCTGCACCATCTCGAAATCTTCCTTGCGAGCACCACACTCCGGGCACACCCAGTTCATGGGCACTTGCTCCCATGGGGTTCCCGGGGCGATGCCCTCGTCGGGCAGGCCTGCGGCCTCGTCATAAATCCAGCCACAAATCAGGCACATCCAAGTACGGGAAGCGTTCACGTTTTTTCAGCAGCTTGAATACAATCAGGTCATTGTAGCCACGCTAACTCCCGCACCTAGCAGGGTTTTTGGGCACAGTCTGTGTCAACGCGCTGATGTACGGATGCCCCACATCCTGAAATAGCACGATGATTCAGCCCTCTATCTGGCACCAGGCACCACTGCATGACCCCCACACAAAGCGGATCGATCGACCCCAGCGGCGTTGATCCCACAGGACAGGAATCCACCACACCCGCGTGCGTGATGACCTTCAATGTGAACGACCCCAGCGGCGCTTCAGGCATTGCGGCCGACATCGCCACCATCTCTTCCATGGGCGCCCATGCCCTGCCCGTGCTGACTGGCGTTTTGATCCGCGACACCGCCGAGGTGTTGGACAGCCACGACATCGACCCCGACGCCATCGCCGAACAAGCCCGCGTGGCCCTGGAAGACGTGCAGATCAACGCCTGGAAGGTGGGCTTTCTGGGCAGCGCCGAAGGCGTGAGCGCTGTGGCCGAGATCCTGGCCGACTACGCCGACGTGCCCCTGGTGTCCTACCTACCCAGCCTGACCTGGCTGGACGACGAGCAGCTTTCGGCCTACCTCGATGCCTTCAAGGAACTGATCCTGCCTTCCACCACCTTGCTGGTGGGCAACCACAAGACCTTGACCGATTTCTTGTTGCCCGATTGGGAAAACGAGCGCTCGCCCTCGGCCCGCGAGTTGGCAGTGGCCGCCGGTGAGTGCGGCACGCAGTTCGTACTGGTCACGGGTGTGCAACTGCCTGACCAATTCATCGACAACGTGCTGGCGTCGCCACAGGGCGCGCTGGCCGGTGAGCGCTTCGAGCGTTTTGAGGCGACATTCCTGGGAGCAGGTGAGACCTTGTCGGCCGCGCTGGCTGCCATCCTGGCCTCGACCGAAGAGGTGGATGCTGCGGTGAGCGAGGCCCTGAGCTTCCTCGACCAGGCGCTCGACGCTGGTTTTCGCCCCGGCATGGGCCAGATCATCCCTGACCGCTTCTTCTGGGCCCTGCCACCCGAGGGTGAGTTGCCGCCCCCCGATGGTGAAGCGCCCACCTTGGACGACAGCAGCACGCCGCCGACCAACCCACGCCACGTTCACTGAAGTTTGCCCCGCAGGTCCACACCCATGCCCACCAATCAGGCTTTGTTCGAGCGCGCGCAGCGCGTGATCCCCGGCGGCGTGAATTCGCCCGTGCGCGCCTTTCGCGCCGTGGGCGGCACACCCCGCTTCATCGCCCGCGCCCAAGGCGCCTACATGTGGGACGCCGAAGGCACGCAGTACATCGACTACATCGGCTCATGGGGCCCGATGATCCTGGGCCATGGCCACCCTGAGGTGTTGGAAGCCATCCAAAAAGCATCGGTAGATGGTCTTTCTTTCGGCGCACCCACCGAGCGCGAAGTCGAGTTGGCAGAAGCCATCCTCAGCCACGTGCCCAGCGCCGAACAGGTCCGCTTGGTGAGCTCGGGTACTGAGGCAGGCATGAGCGCCATCCGCCTGGCACGCGGCGCCACAGGCCGCAGCAAGATCATCAAGTTCGAAGGCTGCTATCACGGCCACGCCGATGCACTGCTGGTCAAGGCCGGCAGCGGCCTGGCCACCTTCGGCCACCCCACCAGCGCCGGCGTGCCACCCGAGGTGGTGCAGCACACCCTGGTGCTGGAGTACAACAACGTCGAGCAAATCGAGCAGACTTTTGCGGCCCAAGGGGCTGAGATCGCCTGCGTGATGATCGAGCCCATCGCCGGCAACATGAACTTTGTGCGCGCCAGCTTGCCCTTCATCAAGCGCATCCGCGAGTTGTGCGACCAGCACGGCGCTCTTTTCGTTTTTGACGAAGTCATGAGCGGCTTTCGCGTGGCTCTGGGCAGTGCGCAGAGCTTGTATGCCCAAGCGATCCCTGGCTTCAGGCCGGACATCAGCGTGTTCGGCAAGGTCATTGGTGGTGGCATGCCCCTGGCGGCCTTTGCCAGCACCCGCGCCATCATGGAAAAGCTGGCGCCGCTGGGTCCGGTCTACCAGGCCGGCACCCTCTCGGGCAACCCGGTGGCCACCGCTTGCGGGCTGACCACGCTCAAACTGATCAGCCAGAGCGGTTTTTTTGAGCAATTGGGCCAACGCACTCAGCAACTGGTCAGTGGCCTGACAGGGGCCGCCCAAGAAGCAGGCCTTGAGTTTTGCGGCGACAGCCAAGGCGGCATGTTCGGCTTTTTCTTTGCCAATGAGTTGCCCCAGCATTACCAAGCCGTGATGGCCAAAGGCACAGACACATTCAACCGTTTCTTCCACCTCATGCTGGAACAGGGTGTGTACCTGGCACCGGCCATGTACGAGGCCGGTTTTGTCAGCGCGGCCCACAGCGAGTCGGACATCCAGCGCACGCTGGAGGCAGCGAGCAAGGCGTTCAAGGCTCTGTGACGGGCCCGATGGGGAGTGAGCAAGCGTCGCCCCCCTGGAACGCATGACGCCATGACGAACAGACGCGTCCAGGTCGGCCGCTAGAATCGCCGCATGCACATTCACATCCTCGGCATTTGCGGCACCTTCATGGGTGGCGTGGCCGCCCTGGCCCGGGAAGCAGGGTTCAAAGTCACGGGTTGCGACGCGGGTGTCTACCCGCCCATGAGCGACCAGCTCCGCGCCCTGGGCATCGACCTGATCGAAGGCTACTCCCCGGACCAGCTTGAACTCAAGCCCGATCTGTTCGTGATCGGCAATGTGGTGTCCCGAGGCAATGCCTTGATGGAAGCCATCCTGGACGCCGGCCTGCCTTACACCAGCGGGCCTCAATGGCTGGCCGAACACGTGCTGCAAGGCCGCCATGTACTGGCTGTTGCTGGCACACATGGCAAGACAACCACCACCTCCATGCTGACCTGGATCCTGGAAGACTGCGGCTTGCAGCCCGGCTTCCTGATCGGCGGCGTGCCTCAGAACTTTGGCGTGTCTGCGCGCCTGGGGCGCCTGGATGACGCCAGCCGCCCCGCCACTGGGCACCCTTTCGTGATCGAGGCCGACGAATACGACACCGCGTTCTTCGACAAGCGCAGCAAGTTCGTGCACTACCGCCCACGCACGGCGGTGCTCAACAACCTTGAGTTCGACCACGCTGACATCTTTGCCGACCTGGCCGCCATCGAAACCCAGTTTCATCACCTGGTGCGCACCGTGCCAAGCTCAGGCCGCCTGGTGTGCAATGCCCGTGAGGAGTCGCTGCAGCGCGTGCTCAAGCGCGGTTGCTGGAGCGATGTGGCGCACTTTGGCGTGCGTGGCGACGTGCCGGGCTTTCGGGCTCGGGGCGAGCCGCATGCCTTTGACGTTTTGAAGTCGGGCGTGCTGGTGGGCCGCGTGGAGTGGCAACTGCTGGGCGAACACAACCAGATGAACGCGCTGGCAGCCATTGCAGCCGCCGAACACGTGGGCGTGAACCCCAAAGATGCTTGCGCTGCCCTGGGCCGCTTTGCCAATGTGAAGCGCCGCCTGGAGTTGCGGGGCGAGGTACGTGGCATCACGGTCTATGACGACTTTGCCCACCACCCCACGGCCATTCGCACCACGGTTGATGGCCTGCGCCGCAAGGTGGGGCCACAGAGCCGCATCCTCGCCGTGTTCGAGCCTCGCTCCCACACCATGAAGCTGGGCACCATGACGGCGCGTCTGCCCTGGTCACGTGACGAGGCTGACCTGGCCGGGTGCCCCC
>JBEANX010000384.1:0-6218 GCA_041165245.1 Pseudomonadota bacterium | reverse complement strand
GGCCTCAAGCGCACCTTGGCCGTACCCGGCGGTGGCGACAACGGCTTTGTGCAGATCATCCAGCGCGCCGCACGCGAACAAGGCGCCCACCTGCTGCCCAACACCGCGGGCTGCCGCAGCGCACGCGAGGCCATCACCCTGGCTCACATGGCGCGTGAGTTGCTGGGCACGCACTGGATCAAGCTCGAAGTGGTGGGCGATGAGCAAACCTTGCAGCCTGATCCGTGGGATCTGGTCGAAGCCGCGCGGCAACTGGTGAGCGACGGCTTTGAAGTGCTGCCCTATTGCACCGACGACCTCGTGACCTGCCTGCGCCTGGTCGATGCAGGCTGCCGGGTGCTCATGCCTTGGGGCGCGCCCATTGGCTCGGGCCTGGGCCTGCTCAACCCCTGGGCCCTGCGCACCTTGCGGGCCCGCTTGCCCAACATCACCTTGATTGTGGATGCCGGCTTGGGCGCCCCCTCACACGCCACCGCCGCCATGGAGCTGGGCATGGACGCCGTGCTGCTGAACTCGGCCGTGTCGCAATCAGGCCACCCTGTTCACATGGCACGCGCGTTCCGGCACGCCATCGAAGGCGGGCGCGCAGGCTTTGAAGCCGGGCTCATGCCGAGTTGCGAAGTGGCCGTGGCCACCACGCCGGTGAGTGGTCAGCCTTTTGTGCTGATCTGACGGAGCGCAAAGCACATGCCCATGAACACACCGCTTGCTGAACGCCCGCCCATCATCTGGAGCATCGCGGGCTTGGACACCGCTGGCGGCGCCGGCCTGAGTGCAGACCAACGTGCGGCCGACGCCATGGGTGTGCACCTGTGCCCGGTCGCCGCTTGTCTGACGGCGCAAAGCTCACAAGGCGTTCAAGCGATCTTTCCTGTCAGCTCAGAAGCGCTGGAAGCCCAACTTCAGGCACTGGCTCAGGACATGCCCCCTCGCGTCATCAAGACAGGCTTGCTGGGCAGCGTCGAGGCCATCAAAACGGTGGCGCGTTGGGTCGATCACTTCCGCACCCAAACGCCTGCAGGCCTCGACCCGCACCAGCACCTGGCCTTGGTGGTCGACCCCGTGCTCAAGGCCAGCGCAGGCGGCGCCAGCTTCAGCCATGCGGCCATCGTGCAGGCTTACCGTGAGCACCTGCTGCCCCGTGCCACGGTGATGACGCCCAACCGGGCTGAGGCAGTTGCCTTGCTGGGCCAAACAGACACAAGCAGGCCAGGCATCCCCGAACTCGCCCGGGCCTTGCAAGCCTTGGGCGCTCGCGCCGTGTTCATCACGGGCGGCGATGTCGATGCTGGCTCAGCACAAGCGCTCAGCGCCAGCCATGACACGCAGCACAGCATCGACTGGCTGCAAACCCCGCATGCACAAGGCTGGCTCACGGCACCGCGGGTGGCCACCCCCCACCACCACGGCACCGGTTGCACGCTGGCCAGTGGCATCGCAGCCGCACTGGCATTGGGTCATGTCGAGTCAGACGCCTGTGTGTTGGGCAAGATGCTCACCCACCATGCCTTGATGCACAGCCACGCAGCAGGCCAGGGCGCTGGGCCCGTGATGGCCCGCGGTGGCTTTGCCGCAGGCCCGGCCCATGGCGGCGCACCCTTGCCCATGCTGGGCTTGGGCGAGGCCTTGCCTTGGGCTTTGATCCATCAAACGCAGGGCCCACTGTTTCAAGCGTTCGCAGCCCCTGACAACGGCCTGTATGGCATCGTGCCAAGCGCAAGCCAGATGGAACAGGCTTTGAGCGCCGGCATGCGCTGCATGCAATTGCGCCACAAGGGAAAAGAGGGGCTGGCTGAACACCTCACGGCCAGCTTGCGCTTGGCGCGGCAACCAGGCGTGCAGGTCTTCATCAACGACCATTGGCAAGCCGCGCTCGATGCCATCGACATGAACATCGATGGGCCCACGCCCGTCGGGCAGTTGGGCCTCCACCTCGGCCAAGAAGACCTGCTGGATTTGAGCGAATGTGAGCAACAACGCCTTTTGCAAGCACGCACCGAGGTCATGCTGGGCCTGAGCTCACACAGCCTGTGGGAGCTGGCGCGTGCGGCCGGCTGTGGCGCCAGCTACATCGCTTGCGGCCCAGTGCAAGCCACCACCACCAAGGACATGCCCTGGCGCCCGCAAGGCACGCACAACCTGCGCTGGTGGGTGGCGCACAGCCCCGTGCCGGTGGTGGGCATCGGTGGGCTGCTTGAGCCGCACGACTTCACACGCTTTGCACCTTGCGGGGCCGCAGCGCTGTGTGTGGTGCGCGGCCTTGGGGCGCACCTTGCCGACATGCAAGGCAAGGTGCCAGCCCTGGAAGCAGCACTGCATCAGGCGCCCACCCACGACGACGCCACCCAGCATGGGCACGAACTGCCTCAGCCTGTGCTGCCCACGTGGGCTCAAGAGACCAAGGCGTGATCGTGTTTGGACTGCGGGCACTGGGACAACATCACCCGCCGCAGGGCCTCTTGATCAAAGGGCTTGCTCAGGTGCTCGTCCATGCCAGCGGCTCGCCCTCGGCGCTCGAAGGTCTCACGCCCGCTGGCGGTCATGGCCACAATGGGTGAACGGGGCAAGGCCAGGGCCTGCTCCCTGGCGCGGATGCGCTGGGAGGCCTCAAACCCGTCCATGCCGGGCATTTCGCAATCCATGAGGATGAGATCTGCCTGGCGTTCGGCCAGCCACGCCAAAGCAGCTTCGCCACCGCTCACGCAGGACACGCTGGCCCCCAGTTGAACCAAAGAGGCCTCCACCACGATGGTGTTGACTGGGTTGTCCTCGACCACCAGCACTTGAATGCCAGCGGCCTCAAGCCCTGAGAGGGCATGGGGGGCCTGGGTGGTTTGCAGCGTCGGGTGCTGCACGGGGTGGTGCCCCCGTTCAGGCGCAGGGGCCAGCACCTCGGGCAGCGGCAACTCACACGTGAACACAGACCCCTGCCCAGGCTGGCTGGAGCAGCTCAGATGCCCACCCATGGCCACACACAGCTCGCGGGAAATCGTCAAGCCCAAGCCGGTGCCACCAAACTGCCGCTCATAGGTGCCCTCGGCCTGATGGAAGGGCTCGAAGACGCGGTCGAGCTCATGGGCGGCAATGCCCACGCCTGTGTCGCGGACCTGCAATCGCAGCAGGGATTCCGATGGTGATGAGCCCTGCACGCGGCTGACGGACAAGGTGATGCCCCCACTGGCGGTGAACTTCAGCGCATTGCCCAAGAGGTTGTGCAGCACCTGGCGCAGGCGGGTCGCATCGCCCATGACCCAAGCGGAGCCCTCGAGTTGGTCGTCAAGCATGAAGCGCAGGCCTTTGTCCTGGCAAGCTGGCAGCACCTGCTCGGACAACTCGGCCAACAGGGCTTTCACATCCAGCGGCGCGTTGGCGATCGGCAGGCCGGTGGATTCCATGCGGGCATGGTCCAGCACCTCGTTGATGACCTTGGCGAGGTGGTCGCCTGAGCCCTGCATCAAGCGCAGGTGCCTTTGAGCCTGCGGCATGGTGTCAGCAGCCAGGGCCAGGCGCAGCAGCCCAAGCATGCCATGCAAGGGCGTGCGCAATTCATGGCTCATGGTGGCCACAAAACGGCTGCGGGTGTCGGCCAAAGCTTGGGCTTGTCGCAAAGCGTCGGATTTGGCTTGGTTGGCTTGCTCGCTCTCAAAACGCAAGCGCACGATCTCCTGGTAGCCCCGGTTGAAGCGCCACAGCTCCAGCGTCAACACCACGCTCAGGCCGATCAGGGCGGCAAAGCACAACCAGCCCAGCTGGTCATGTCGATGAAGTGCACGCAAGGCATTGGGCAAGGTGATCGGCAGCATGAACGCCATGCTGGAGGGCATGTGCACATGCATGCCCAGCACCCCCAGACAAGTGACGATCACGGTCATGGGAATGATCACGACCGCCAGATCCAGGCGGTCCACCGGCGTCAGCCACCACCCCAGCGCACCCCACACGATGCCATCGGCCATGGCCAGCAACACCGAGGTTTCAAAGTCTTCTCGTCCGGCAGACAGCAGCCCGCGGTTGCACAGGGCCGCGTAGGCCGCTCGAGCCGCATTGACCAGCAAGCGCAAACCCAACCAAATGGCCATCGGGCCCGTGCCAATGTCCTGTTGCAGCACCGCGAACAAAACCATGCTGCTACCCGCCCCCATGAGCATCATGAGGGGCAGCATTTGGTTGAGCGAACGGAACTGAGCGCTGCGGATCTGCGCCATGACGGCCGGATCCCTGGCCAGGATCAAACCATCGCCACGAAGGGCGATGCTGCGCACACGCGAGAGGAAGGCACCGAGGCTGAACATGTGCACATGGTGCTCAAACAAGGTGCACTTTGGGGGGAGCAAGAACCCGTGACGGCGGGGCCGGGGCGCGACAAATTGACCAACCGCACCCACTCATTCAGGTGGGGCGCAGCCCGAGATCAGCGCTTCAGAGCGAGCCTTCGGCCAACCACTCCCGCAAAGTGCGCACCATGTCACGGTCGTTCGCCAGCCAAGCGCTGTGGCGGTAGCCGTTGTAAAGCGCCTCTTCGGCAGACAGCTCGGCCAGGGCCTCATACACAAAGCGCAGCACCATCTGCTGGCTTTGGGGCTCTTCGATGCGGATGCTCAAACGGATGGGCGTGACCTCAGGCATGGCCTGCGGCGTGAAAACCAGCGCATCGAGTTCAGCCGCCACCACTTTGTCCTGCATCTGCAGGGCCCCGAAATGCAGCGTTCGGCTGAACAGGCCGGGTGCCAGTTCTTCGCACTCGCAACGCTCGGGGCCCAGCGGAAAGCGCTCGGGCGAGCGCACCTTGGCCATCAGGCCCGCCCAGAGCTGCTCGCGGCTGAAAGTGGCCGCTGCGGCCTGCATGGCCAGGCTGGGGGAATTGATCTCGATGAGGTGTTCGAAGCGCATGGGTGGCAAGCTTACCGCGCACTCGATTTCAGCCAGCGGAAACCCACATGCCCCAGCAGATGACGCGCACCTCAGGCGCCACTACACTGCAGGGTCTTTGTTTTTGCCTGCGTGCGGCCTCCCGTGCGCCCTGAGCCATGTCTGAAGCCGTGTCCCCCACCTTGCTTGACGCCACGCCCAAGCCCCTGCAGTTCGTGCCCAAATCGGTGCTCAACGCGCATGGCTGCGGTGGCGATTGCACGGTAGAAGACGACAGCCAAGCCCGCTGGCCCCGCACCCAGGTGCTCGAACTCTTCAACCTGCCCTTCAACGACCTGATGTGGCGCGCCCAGCAAGTGCACCGCGAGCACTGGGACGCCAACGAGGTCGAGCACGCCACGCTGCTGTCGGTCAAGACCGGCGGTTGCGAGGAAGACTGCGGCTACTGCCCCCAGGCCGCCCGATATGACACGGGCGTGCAGGCCAGCAAGCTGATGTCGCCCGAGGAAGTGCGTGAAGCTGTGGTGGCCGCGCGCGATGCAGGCGCCAGCCGCTTCTGCATGGGTGCCGCCTGGCGCGCCCCCAAAGACCGCGACATCGAAAAAGTGGCTGAGCTCATCGGCGTGATCAAGCAAGAAGGCCTGGAGGCCTGCTGCACGCTGGGCATGCTCACCGACACGCAAGCCCACTCGCTCAAAAACGCCGGCCTCGATTACTACAACCACAACCTCGACACCGCGCCCGAGCTCTACGGCGACATCATCACCACGCGCGACCAACAAGCCCGCCTGGACACCCTGGCCCATGTGCGCAGCGCCAACCTCAAGGTGTGCAGCGGCGGCATCGTGGGCATGGGTGAGACCCGTGAGGGCCGCGCCGGCCTGATCGCCCAGCTGGCCAACCTGCCTACACACCCTGAATCCGTGCCCATCAATGATTTGGTGCGCGTGCCCGGTACGCCCTTGGCAGACACGCCTCAGCTCGATCCACTGGAGTTCGTGCGCACCATCGCCGTCGCCCGCATCACCATGCCCACAGCCCGCGTTCGCTTGTCAGCAGGGCGCCAAGCCATGAGCGAGGCCGTACAAGCCATGTGCTTCCTCGCGGGTGCCAACTCCATCTTTTATGGCGACAAGCTGCTGACCACCGGCAACCCGGCCTTCGATGCGGACCAAGCCTTGCTGGCCAAGCTGGGTCTCAAAAGCGGCAAAGCCGTGACCGCCCGGGTGAATGCGGGCTGATCACGGCCATTCAATGGCAGGCTGGCGTCAGTACTTGTAGCCCACGTACAGGCCGATGGTGACGGGGTCAAGCTTGACGTCGATCGTCTGGCCGGTGCTCAAGGTGCT
>JBEANX010000383.1:0-5919 GCA_041165245.1 Pseudomonadota bacterium | reverse complement strand
AAGGTGGCGTCAAGCTGAGGCTAACCCTCAGCAAGTACCACCTGTCATTCAGCGCAGATCAGCGGCGACCACGTCCGCCGCCGCCGCCGCTACCGCCGCCGTAACCACCGCCGCCACTGCGGTTGCCACCACGGCCACCGCCGCCGCCACCACCGACCTTGCCAAAATAGGCATCGGCGCCGATGTAGCCGACCGAGGTCTGCAGTGGGTCAGGCTCACGCGGGCCACCCTTTTTGCCACCACCGCGCGGGGCGGTGTCTTGCTGGTCGGGGCGACCAAAGCCGGAGGTGATGCGCTTGGAGCCCTTGGCAAAACGCTTGTCGAAGGTCTGCTCCAACGGGTTGGGGATGGGGCCGATGTGGTCGAAATCATCGTCGCCGTCGGGGCGGTTGTCGGCCGGGCGCTCATCACGCTGAGGGCGGAAGTTCTGACGGTCATTGGGACGCTCTTGACGATCACCTTGGGCACGTGGCCCCTGGCCGTTGCCGCCCTGCCCGCCTGGGCCACCTTGACCACGAGGGCCTTGGCCACGCGGGCCCTGGCCGTTCTGGTTGAAGCGATCCTTGCCTTGTTGAGGCTGCTGCTGGCCCCTGACGCCTTGCGCCTGGCGCTGACCGCCACGCTGACCATTGTTCTGGCCACCTTGTTGGCGGCCATCGCGGTCACCGCGACCATCACGGCCACCGCGCTCACCACGACCTTCTTCAAAGCGATCGGCACCGGCCAGTGACTTGACGGCACGAACATCGGATTCACCGAGCTCGACCCAGACGCCACGCTTGAGGCCATGCGGCAGCACGATGGAGCCATAACGCACACGGATCAGGCGACTGACCGTCAGGCCCACCGTGTCAAACAGGCGGCGCACTTCGCGATTACGACCTTCGGTGATGACCACGCGGTACCAGCGGTTGGCACCTTCGCCACCACCTTCGTCGATGGACTTGAAGGACGCCTGCTGGCCCTCGATCTCAACACCGGCCAGCAACTGGGCACGGGTGTCGGGCGTTAGGGAACCCAGCACGCGCACGGCGTATTCACGCTCCACGCCAAAGCGGGGGTGCATGAGTTGGTTGGCCAGGTCACCCGAGTTGGTGAAGAGCAGCAGACCTTCGGTGTTCAGGTCCAGACGGCCCACCGATTGCCACTTGCCATGTTGCAGGCGGGGCAGACGGCGGAACACCGTGGGGCGGTTTTGCGGGTCTTCATGCGTGACCACTTCGCCCGTGGGCTTGTGATAGGCCAGGATGCGAGCAGGCGGCGGCTGGATGCGCACGCGGATCTGCTTGCCGCTCACGGCGATCTTGTCGCCAAAAGAGACCCGCTGACCAATGTGAGCCACTTCGCCATTGACCGAGATGCGGCCGTCTTCGATCATCTGCTCGATGTCGCGGCGCGAACCCACGCCGGACTGGGCCAGCACTTTTTGCAGCTTGGGTGCATCGGGCTCAGGACGCAGCACACGCTTGGTCGCCGCGGCTTCGTCGCCCTCTTCCTCGGCTTCTTCTTCGTAGATCTCGTCGAACTCGCCATCCAGCAGTTCCTTGAACACGGCCTCGGCTTGCTCAGCAGCGATCACTGCGCGGCGTGATGGGCGCTGTTCGCCGCCTTCACCACCCTCAGCGTCGTCCGACCCTTCGGCAAATTCAGCACCTTGCGCACTTGGTGCCATGGATGGCGCACCCGCTTGAACACCATCAGGGCGCGGACCACGAGGCGGGCGATCGCCTCGCTCAGTGCGCTCGCTACGTTCACCACGCGGGCCACGATCACCACGCTCTCCACGACGGCCACGCTCGGAACGCTCACCGCGCTCTTGACGCTCAGCAGGAGCGCCTTCAACAGCCCCCGCGGCCAAAGCTTCTGCGCGCTCGGGCGCCAGGGACAAGATGCCCGTGCCAGCCACTTCAACCGCAGCCTTCTCGGCTGCAACCGGCGAAGCCTGTTGGGCGAGCTCAGTCACAACGGCCTCATCGGCCAGGCGCTTGCGCGGAGCGCGCTTGGGCTTGGCAGGCGCCTCTTCCAGAGGGGCGGCATCAGCGGCAAGGGCTGGTGTTTCAGCCCCCAGGTCCAGACTGACTTGCTCGTCCACCACCTTGGCAGCACGCTTGCGTGCCACCTTGCGGGCGGGAGCCGGAGCCTCTTCAGCCGCCGCTTCGACATTCACGACAGCCTCTTCGGCGGCCTTGGGCTTGCGGGTTCGACGCGGCTTGGCCTGGGCCGACGTCTCGGCGCCTAGATCGGCAGAGGGGGCGCCATCTTCGGGCGACGTCAGGTCTTGCGGCTCTTGCATGGGTTGGTCAGTGCTCATCAGGGAGAGGGGGAAACGGGGGGCTCGGCAACCAGGTCGGCGCCGGCATCATCAAATTCAGCAGGGGCAGCATCCACAAGGGGGGCGTCTGCAAAGGAGGGCTCGGTGCTGGCGGCGGGGGCCAGGGGGTGGGCAGTGTCAGGCTCGGCGGCCTCGCTCAACAAATCACCTTGAGAGGCCTGGGCAGCCTCTTCCAGCGCCAGCTGGGCAGCATCCATCGCGGCCACGTGGGCAGCCACAGCTTCGGCCACTTCGCCCTCCAGGCCAGGCAAGAGCGCTTGGGCACCCACCAGGCCGTCGAGTTCAGGCAACCGATCCAGCGAAGCCAGGCCCATGTCATCGAGAAAATGGCGCGTCGTCGCGAACAACGCAGGGCGGCCAGGCGCCTCGCGGTGACCGATGACTTCGATCCAGTCACGGTCTTCCAGCTGCTTGATGATCTGCGCGCTCACGGTGACGCCACGAATGTCTTCGATGTCGCCCCGGGTGACGGGCTGCTTGTAGGCAATGATGGCCAGGGTCTCCAGGGTGGCTCGCGAGTACTTAGGCGGCTTTTCAGGGTTGGCACGGTCGAGATAGGCCTGGACTTCAGGGCGCGTCTGAAAGCGCCAGCCAGAAGCCAATTCACGAAGTTCCGCCCCACGGCCCTGCCAGCGCTCGATCAGCGCGGCCAACAAAGCGCGCACGGCGTCAGCCGACAGGGCGTCGTCAAAGATCATCCGCATTTCGCGGATGGTCATGGGGCGATCTGCGGACAACAGCGCCGCCTCAAGGACGCACTGTGCGTCCTGGCCATCGAGAAGGTCCATCTCTCCAGTCACTTCTTGCCGAGCATTCAGCGCTCAGGTGCACATGCATCTCTCGCACCCTGCGCGCCAGCGAACATAGGCTCGCAAGCATCCTTGGGCGATCGATCGATCCATCGATTCGAATCAGCAGTGAGGGCCCAGGGCCCGATCCAATGGGGTTCGCACACTGCTCAACCGCTTCATGCCATCCCCGTGGGTCTTCTGAAACCAACGAGACAACCGCAAATCGCTCTCAACACAGAGGGCAACCGAACGGCAGATGAAATGGAGCGTAGCGAGCGGGGGCGAATTTCGCCTTGTGGGTCAGACGGCGCGGAAACACTGCCGTCGACGCTGGCCTTCGCGCTCACACCAGTGCTGGCAGGCGGTCAAAGACCCGTTGACTCATTATGCACGACTTGCTCCCAAGCGCAAGCCATGTCTGGCGGCATTTCAGCCTCAAATGTCAAGAGTTCCCCACTCTGGGGGTGCACCAAGGCCAGGCGAAACGCATGCAAAGACTGGCGCGTCATGCCCAACTCGGGCTTGCCGCCGTAAACCGCATCGGCCAACAATGGGTGTTGCCGCGACGACAGGTGCACGCGGATCTGGTGGGTTCGCCCAGTGTGCAAGGTGCACTCGACCGCGCTCACAGCGCCCTGCACCACCCCGCCCACCGTGCGGATCTTTTGCTCCACCGGCAAGCTGGCCAGCGTCACCACATCGGTCATGGCGGGCTTGCCGCCTTTGACCACAGCCATCTTCACGCGGGAGACGGGGTCGCGGCCAACGGGCGCTTCGATGCGAAAGCTCGCAGGTGGCACGCCCCACACCAGGGCACGGTACTGGCGCCGCACGTCATGTGCTGCGATGGCCCGGCTCAAGGCCGTGCAGGCTTCCACTGTCTTGCCCACAACCATGAGGCCGCTGGTGTCCTTGTCCAGCCGGTGAACGATGCCAGCCCGGGGCAGGTGCGCTGCTGCCTCGTGATGCGCCAGCAAACCATTGAGCAAGGTGCCACTCCAATTGCCCGCCGCAGGGTGGACCACCATGCCGACCGTCTTGTGAATGACCATGAGGTGGGCGTCTTCAAACACCACGTTCAAATCCATCGCCTCCGGCGTGAAAGACATGGCCTGCGCTGTGGGGCGCAATTCGGCCTGCACCTTCTGGCCCGCGTGCAATTTGCGCGAAGGCGAGGTGATGGTCTGGCCCTCAACGCTCACAGCGCCGTCTTCGATCAAGCCTTTGAGGTGGCTGCGGGAGAAGGTCGAGGCGTGAACCGCCAGCCACTGGTCGAGGCGCTTGCCGTGCCCGTCAGGGCCCACGCCGAGGTTAAGGTGCTGCACCTCGGGCACCGCCCAAGCACCCTGTCCTGGCGATTCAGCATCTTCCAATTCATCGAGTTCGATGGGCTCGTCAGATTCTTTCTGCATGGCAAGGTCTAGGGCTTGAGCGACCACAATGGGCGCATCTGTCGGTGTGGGGCGTCGGGGCATGTGCTGGGGCTTCTATACTGGGGGGTGTACCGCATTCTTTCGCGCCCCCCGCGCGCCAAACAAGTGAACGTTCTCAAGCAAAATCTGACCGGCCTGGCCGGCGTGCTGAGCAAAGGCCTGACCAAGGGCCTGTGGGCCGGCGTGGTGGCTGCCTCTCTGGCAGCGGGCCTGTCAGGCTGTGGCACAACGCCAAGCGATGAATTCGCTGGCGTGAGTGCTGACAAATTGTATGCCGACGCCCGCGAAGAAGCTGCCGATGGCAATTTCGAAGCTGCCATCAAGCGCTATGAGAAGGTCGAAGCCCGAGCTTCGGGCACCTTGATGGCGCAGCAGGCCCAGTTGGAATTGGCCTACGCCTATTACAAAACGGGAGAGCGTGCCCAAGGCCTGGCCAAGATCGAGCGCTTCATCCGCCTGCACCCCACCAGCCCTGCGATGGATTACGCCTTGTACCTGCAAGGCCTGATCAACTTCAACGATGACCTGGGGCTGTTTGGCCGCATCTCGAAGCAGGACATCTCCGAGCGTGACCAACAAGCCTCGCGCGATGCCTACGAGTCGTTCAAGCAGGTCTCCGAGCGCTTCCCAAATTCGAAGTTCGCTGGTGATGCTCGCCTGCGCATGAACCACATCGTCAACTCGCTGGCCGCCGGCGAAGTGCACGTGGCGCGCTATTACTTCCGCCGTGGCGCCTACTTGGCCGCGGCCAACCGAGCGCAAGTGGCGGTGAGCGAGTTCCGCAACTCACCGGCTGTAGAAGAAGCGCTGTACATCATGGTCAAGAGCTACGAGCAACTGGCCATGCCCCAATTGCGTGACGACGCCTTGCGCGTGCTCAAGCAGAACTTCCCCAACAGCAGCTTTTTGGACCAAGGTTTTGCCGCAAGCACCAAGCCCTGGTGGCAGCTTTGGTGATCAGCCTCTGATCAGGCTCATCCCTCAAAAAAAGCGCCCCTTAGGCGCTTTTTTCATGGCTGCTGGCGACAAGCAAGCTCAGGCTTGGTCAGCTTGGCTGCGGGCCCTTTGCGCCAACCAACCTCGTGCAGCCCGTGCGCCATTGACTCGACCCAGTCTGTCGCTGATGAATTGCCCTGTATCCACCAGCGCATCGAAATCCACCCCTGTGTCGATGCCCATGCCTCGCAGCAGATAAGCCACATCTTCGGTCGCCACATTGCCCGTGGCGCCTGCCGCAAAGGGGCAGCCGCCCAAACCCGCGATGCTGGTGTCAAACACGTGCACACCCATCTGAATGCTGGCAAGCACATTGGCCAAGGCCTGCCCATAGGTGTCGTGGTAGTGGCCCGCCACCTCATGCAAA
>JBEANX010000382.1:0-6404 GCA_041165245.1 Pseudomonadota bacterium | reverse complement strand
GCCATGACACCCACCGTCAGCCTTTTGTTCCATGTCTTGCCCGGCCAGCCCGTTTTGCCTGCTTTGCGCAGTGCGCTCTTGCAGCAAAGCGCCAGCGTGTCTGTCGAGCTCTTGCTGCATGGCGAGGCCGAGGCTGTCTCCCAAGCTTTGTCTCAGCTGGACGTGCCCGCGTGGCGCGGCGGCGTTCAAGCCATCTTGGGCCATGAAGATGCACCCAACCGCCAGCGCAACCAGGCCCTGGCCGCTGCCAGCGGGCAATGGCTGGCGCTGCTCGACGCCCACACCACCTTGCGGCCCTTGGCGCTGGACAAGCTCACCCGAACCGCAGCCGCCCATGGCGCCGATGTTTGCGGGGGCCGCCAGATGCTGGAAGGCGAGGGCGGTGCACCGCCCATGCACCTCAACCAGGGTGCGCGTTACGGCCACGGTGGCTTGCTCATGGACCAGGTCTTCCCGCCTGGCTCTTTCGTGCTGCGCCGTGCCGCTGTCAAGCGTAGCTTCAACGAGCATCTGCAAACCCTGGGTGATTGGCTCTTTCTGCTCGACAACGTCAGCCCCGCCTCGCTGGTGCTGGTCGATGAAGAGGTTTGCACCTTGGCGCGCACGGGCTTGGTCCGCACCCCGCAGGAAACCCAGCAACGTGCGCTGGACCGCGCCCGCATCTATGCCCTGTATCCGCAGGAGGCCTTGCTGACGCAGCGCCAGTTCTTGCTCTCGCAAGGCCCCGCAGTCGACTTGCAAGCATTGATGGGTGCGCCGGCGGATGCCAGCCTCCAGGTGGCCCAGACGCCCCAAGGCCGCTACCTGATCTGCAACCCCATGGAAACCGTGCAGCGCTCCTTGCTGGCCGTGGGTGCTTTCGAGCCCGCCGCTCACCGCATCGCCGAGGTGTTTGCGCGCCAGACCCCGGGCTTGGTGGTCGATGTGGGCGCCAACCTCGGCGCCTTTTCGGTGCCCCTGGCCAACCGCATGCCCGAGCAACGCATCCTGGCGGTCGAACCTCAGGCCATGGTCTTCATGAACCTATGCGCCAACCTGCTGCTCAACAAGGCGCGCAAGGTCAAGCCAGTGAACCAGGCCATTGGCTCGGGCGGCGGCCAGATCCGCGTGCCTCGCTTTGACGTGTTCTCCGAGAAATACACCGGCTCGGTCTCGCTGGACCAAGACGTGGTCAACGTTCGTGGTGCCATCCAGGGCGTGGCCGAACCCCAGGGCTGGGCCACCGAGTTCGACCATGTCGCGCTCAAGTCGCTCGACGAGCTGGTGGGCGACGAGCCTGTCTCTTTCATCAAGATCGACGTGGAAGGCATGGAGCTGGAAGTGCTCAAGAGCGCGCCTGGCATCCTGGCCAAGCACCAACCCGTGATCTTCTTCGAGGCCTGGAGCTTGGACGAATTCAAGACCCAGGTTGACCACTTGCTCACCTTCGTGGCCGCGCAGGGCTATGAGGTCATCCGCATTGGCAGCGATTGTTTGGCCTACCCACCGGCTCGCTTCAGCGCTGAAAAGGTCAATGTGCTGTTGCAACAAGCCGGTGTGGCGCCTGGCTGAAAAGGTAGCCTGCACGACAGGAGGGTGGCTGAACGTCAAATGGCGTGAATTGCTTCACACATCTTTGCCGTTGCATGGATGGAATGTCGGAAAGGCACCCCTGTGTGTCATGTTGCATCCTGTTGTGCTTGCCTCGACGGCCCTACAGTGAGAGCATCCAACAGTCGAACACGACGAGGTGACAAAGATGAACCAACAACAGACCGCCCACACCGCTGATGCAGCAGCCTGCCCCGCTGTGCACCCCATCGTGCCGCGTGAGAAGCTGCAGTTCAACCTCGACCAGAACGACATCCCCAAGTATTGGATGAATGGCGACGCGTTCCAGAGCCGCTTTTGGGACGCCCTCTCGCTCATCTTCCCGCCCGGCGAGAAGTACTTCATGAACTGCGTGCGCGATTTCCGCGACCAGATCTCTGACCCTCAGTTGCTGCAGGACATCAAGGACTTCAACCGCCAGGAAGCCCAGCACAGCATGGTGCACCGCCAAGACAACGAGCGCCTGCGTCGCCAGGGCGTGGACGTTGACAGCCTCACGGCCCATGTCGACACCATGCTCAACGGCCGCTATCGCAAGACCTACAGCAAAGGCTACAACCTGGCCATGACCTCGGCGCTGGAGCACTTCACGTCCATCATCGCCCACAGCCTGTTCGACAAGCGTGATGTGATGAAGGGCGCGGACCCTCGCGTTCGCGCCATGTACTCCTGGCACGCCATCGAAGAAGTCGAGCACAAAGGCGTGGCCTACGACGTCATGGAAGACTACGCCAAGGTGGGCTACTTCAAGCGTGTCCTGGCCCTGGTGCATGCCACCTGGATGTTCCCTGCTGTCATCTTTCACGTGCAGCGCCAGTTGATGATTCACGACGGCTTCACCGTTCTTCAGCGCGCCAAGTTGCTGGCAAAGGGCGTGGTGTGGCTGCTCAAGCCCGGTGGCTTGCTGCAACCCATGCTCAAGGCTTACTGGCACTACTACAAGCCTGGCTACCACCCATGGCAAGAAACAGAGCAGCCCGGCTACGAGCACTGGTTGGCTGCCTTCAACGCCAGCGGTGATCCGATCAAGGCCAGCGAGCAGACCCGTGCTGCGATGTCCTTGTCACCTGCCTGAACCTGATTTGCTCCACATCCGTGTGGTTGATGGCCCTCCTTGTGAGGGTCATTTTTTTGGGCGGCTCATGCTGCGGTGCAGCTCAGGGAAAGTCCCAGGCTGAGGCTGTCGCTGCGCCATCCCTGCTGTCATGCGAAATGCTTTTGATGCGCGTGCATTGTTTTTACAGTTCATGCATTGAGTCAGATCTCCACTTCACGACCATGAGCGCACATCAGGCCATCCACCCCATCATCCCTCGCGAACGTCTGAACTTCGGCCTGTCTGATGCCGACATCCCGAAGTACTGGTTCGGTGGCGACGCCTACAAAACCCGCCTGTTTGACGCGCTGTCGCTGATCTTCCCGCCCGGCGAGAAGTTCTTCATGGTCTGCGTGCGTGATTTCCGCGACCAGATCACCGACAAGAAACTGCTGGACGAGATCAAGGGCTTCAACCGCCAGGAAGCCCAGCACAGCATGGTGCACAACCAGTACAACGACCGCCTGCGCGCGCAAGGCATCGACGTGGACGCCCTCATGGGCTGGCTGGAAGACCTGCTCTTCAACCAATACCGCAGCAAGCGCAGCCGCGCATACACCCTGGCCATCACCTGTGGCCTGGAGCACTTCACCTCGATTGGCGCTCACTCTTTGTTCGACAAACGCGATGTGCTCAAGGACGCCGACCACCGCGTGCGCGCCATGCTGTCGTGGCACGCCATCGAAGAGGTCGAGCACAAGGGCGTGGCCTACGACGTGATGCAGGACTACGCCAAGGTGGGCTACTTCACCCGCATCCTGGCCATGCTCGAGACCACCATCATCTTCCCCAAGGTCATCATGCATTTCTGCGATGAGCTGCTCAAGGCCGACGGTTTCAGTTGGTGGGAGCGCTGCAAGATGCACGCCAAAGGCTTGCTTTGGACCCTCAAGCCCGGTGGCCTCTTGGCACCCATGATCAAGCCCTACTTCCCGTACTACAAGCCCGGCTTTCACCCCTGGCAGGAGACGGATCAACCCGGCTATGAAGAATGGCTGGCTGGCTTCAACAAGAACCGCGACCCCATCGAGGCCAGCGAGTTCATGCGTGGCGCCTTGGCAGCCCGTTGAGCCTGTTCTGCGGCCTTTTGCTTTGTTTCTCAGTGTTTCACTGAGGCGCCCGAGCTTCGCCCCCACACGACCGACACGATAGTTGGTTAGACTTCGGCACACTCTGTTTGGGTGTGCCGATTTTCTTTCATGCGTATACCTATTCCTCAATCGATGCTGGATGCCATGGGCATCAAGCCCATCCCGCTGTTCATGCTGTCCAGCTGGATCAAGGCGTCGACCAAATGCGGCTTCAACGTGCAGCCCCTCTTCAAAGAGGCTGGCATCACGATCGACTTGATCCGCTTGGAAGACGCACGTGTTTCACCGCTGCAATTGGTTTCGGTGCTCGAACAATGCGTGGCCATGTCACCCGAGAAGTACTTCCCTCTGGTGCTGGGCGATACCTTCGCGTTTGAATCGCTGCCCGAGTTCGAGACCTTGCTGACCACCAGCGCCACCTTGCGTGACGCCATCAAGGTGGCCGACATGGCACGCCGCGTGGTGCTGCCTTGGCTGAGCATCGAGCTGATCGAAGAGGGCGATCTGGCCCGCGTCAAGATCGGTTTTGACGTGCCCATTCCGAACATTGAGCGTTTCGGTCTGCCCCTGCACCTGGTGATCCACGCCATTTTGGCCACCATCCGCAAGTTCGGACGCAACTTGCAGGGCACGGACGACGGATTTGTGGGCGTCGAGCTGCGCGGTGACCCTGGCAAGCATGGCGTGTACTTCGAGCCCTTCTTCGAGCGCCCGATCACTTACAACGCGCCGTTTGACGCCCTGGTGTTCGAGCGCCGCATCCTGGACAGCCCCTTGGAAGGCGCTTTCCCGGCCCTGCATGAGCAAGCCCATTTCCTGGCCGCTCAGCGCCTGGGCAAAGAAGCCAAGCGCCAAGGTGTGGCCGCAGAGATCGAAGAGTTCATCTTGCGTGAACCTGATCTCTTGGCTGTGGGCATCGAGGAAATGGCTGAAAAGCTCAACCTGCACGCCCGCACCTTGCAGCGCCGCCTCAAAGACGAGGGCGACAGCTATCTGCATGTGCAAGCGCGCATGCGCCACCGGCTGGCGTGTCAGTGGCTCAAGCAGGGCAGTGTGTCGATTGACGACATTTCCGCGCGTCTGGGCTTTTCAGACCGCCGCGCCTTCACGGCCGCCTTCAAGCGCTGGGAGGGCACCACGCCCAAGGCGTGGCGCGAGGCGCAAGGCTGATCAGGCCTTACGTGTCCAGCACCAGGCTGCGTGAAGCTGGGTAGGCTGTGCACAGGTAGACCACCTTGCCCAGCGCGTTGCCGCTGACCTGGCCCTCATGGGCCACCAGCCGGCAAGTGCCGCACATGCCCTGGCAGCAGCCTGATTCCACCGGTACGCCGTGGTCTTGGGCGATCTGAAGCAGGGTCTTGCCCTGGTCAGCCGCCGTGAGGGTCACGCGGGTGTCCAGGTGCTGGAAATAGACCTCGGCGCCTTCGGCCTGGAAGTTGGCGTCAGGGCTGGCGGCATCACTGGCGAAGCTGAAACGCTCGGTGTGGATGCGTTTGGCGTCCACCCCCAGCGCCTGCAAGTGGCCCATCATGGCCTGCATGAAACCATCGGGGCCACACAGGTAGACCTCACGCGAGGCGATGTCGGGGCATTGGGCGACCAGCATGTTGGCATCCAGGCGAGCTGAGCTGCTCACGCCTGGCAGGCTTTGGCCGGTGGCGCTGCCCTGGCTGAATGCGGTGTGCACCTTCACACCGGCTTGCGCCCAGCGCTGCAAGGTCTGGGCAAAGATCACCTCGGCGCTCGATTTGAACTGCGTGATGACCTGCAGGTCTTGCGCTTGTGAGGGCGCCTTGCGCAGCGAGTCGTTCACCATCGAATGGCAAGGCGTGATGCCCGAGCCCGCCACCAAGTACAAAGCTTTGCCAAATGAGTTCACGTCTCGGCAAAAGCGCCCTTGCGCGTGGCCGATCTTGAGCACGGTGCCTGCATGCAGGTGCTGGTGAATCCAGCCCGAGGCCTTGCCGCCCTCGACCCGCTTGACGGTGAATGAGAAGCGCCCGTTGGGCAGCGGCGAGATGCTGTAGTGGCGGGGCACCACCTCGCCATCGATGTTCAGCGACACCTCGACGTGCTGGCCCGCCTTGAAGCCACGCCAGTGCTGGTTGGGCCGCACCACATAAGTCTTCACGCCGGGGGCTTCGTCAATGACCCGAACGATCTGCGCCTTGAGCTCGTAGGTCCACACAAAGCTGTTGAGCTTGCGGTTGAGCTCAGTCATGGTGTTGGAGACCAGGTAATCCACCCGGTCCCGGCCAATGGCCTCCAAGGCCCAACGGTTGGGCGCAGCCAAGGCACGCTCAAGCATGCTGGCCCCCGCTCATGTGGGGCGTACCGCCCTTGCGTTGCTCAGGGGGAAAGGAGTACTTCCACATGGCGCCGACGTAGTTGCGAATGGCCCGGCCCCAGCTGGCGTTGCACTTGTAGGGCAGTTGGTACTTGGCACACACAGCCTTGACCTCTTTGGCCATGTCCGGGTAGTGGTGCGAGGGGATGTCGGGGAAGAGGTGATGCTCGACCTGGTAGTTCAGGTGGCCCCACAGAATGCTCATGCGGCGGCTGCCCTTGAAGTTCACACTGGAATCCAGTTGCGTGAGGTACCAGTGGCCCTTGTGGTTCAGGGCATC
>JBEANX010000381.1:0-6730 GCA_041165245.1 Pseudomonadota bacterium | reverse complement strand
ACCAAGCCAGTAAATTCCGCAGAAGCAGGATCTTTGTAATTGCTTGTTAGCGCCTCCTTGGATTTTCGAATGAAATCACCCATGTCTTTTGGGTTTAATCCTGCCTTATTGGCGGACTTTGTTTCTTCTTTCGAAGAAGTGGTAATTATGCGAACGTCGTCCACCTTGATGATATGCCATCCGAATTGAGATTTTACCGGCTTCTTGGAGTATTCGCCTTTTCTTAAATTGCGCAGAGCGTCGGCGAATGGGGGCTCAAAATCGGTCGGCGATACCCATCCCAAAGAGCCACCTTGTTCGATTGACCCGGCATCTTTGGATTTATCGATAAGTTTAGAGAAGTCAGTTTGAAGATTTAGTTGCGCGATTATTTCTCTTGCTTCGGGCTCGCTCTCCACCATAATGTGTCGCGCGTGATATTGTTTGTCGCCTAAATTTTCTGCGAGTTCTGTGCCTGAGGTAATTTGGGTTGGTTTGTTATTTTTCTTTTGAGGCTTTTCTGCGGCAATAGAAGTTAGTGAGATTAAAAGGCAGGCAGTTGTTAGAAAAATAGCTCGCATATGGGGGGCGATTTCGTATTGTTAAATGCTTGGCTGCGGACCAAATTCCACTGGCCAGGCTGTCGGGTGGTGGTGTGAATGGTTAGGGTGTCAGGCGCTTAAAGACTGGCACGCTCAAAAACCTGAGTTTTTCAACAAACGCGTTTATAACCAGCCGGGACTTGACAAGTAGGCCAGCAGCACGCGCGGCAAGAGACCAGCGCGTGCCGGACCACGTCATGTCAGCAAGATCGGGCATTCGAGTCATGCCGCCTCCCTTTGCGTATGGCGCCAGCCTGCGCTGGCGAATGCCAGAATTTAACCTAGCTTTATCCCGTGATGATGAGGCGACACAACTTGGCCAGATCACTATGTAAGAGCGGTGCGGTCTCTGAAGGGCAGGCTGCTCCCAAGGCGGATGGGTGTTTGTTGGGCAGAGCAGTACAGCACATCGAGTTTTCGGCTAGGTTCCGTCGCTGGGTGCTTGAAATGCCTGGCATGTGCCCCATCTCCATGAGCAATCGGCCCCGATGGACGGGGCGCCAGGAAAGCTCATGCGACTCGACAAACTCACCACCAAGTTTCAGGAAGCGCTGACCGAGGCCCAGAGCCTGGCCGTCACGCGCGAGAACCCTTACATCGAACCGGCCCACATCCTGCTGGCCATGATCCGCCAGGAAGACGGCCCCAAGGCCTTGCTCGAAAAAGCCGGTGTCAAGGTGGCGGCCCTGGCCCAGAACCTGGAGACCCAGATCGACCGTCTGCCTCAGGTGCAGGGCGCCGATCAGGTGCAAGCCGGGCGTGACACCGTCAGCCTGCTGCAAGGCGCCGAAAAAGAAGCCCACAAACAGGGCGATCCCTACATCGCCAGCGAGATGTTCCTGCTGGCCCTGTGCGACCACAAGGGCGACGCCGCAGTGGTGGCGCGTGACCATGGCCTCACGCGCAAGTCGCTCGAAGCGGCCGTCAAGTCCGTGCGCGGCGACGACAAGGTCAGCAGCGCCGAGTCCGAAGGCCAGCGTGAGGCCCTCAAGAAGTACACGCTGGACCTCACCGAGCGTGCCCGCCAGGGCAAGCTGGACCCGGTCATTGGCCGCGACGAAGAGATCCGCCGCACCATCCAGATTCTGCAGCGCCGCAGCAAGAACAACCCCGTGCTGATCGGTGAGCCCGGCGTGGGCAAGACGGCCATCGTCGAAGGCCTGGCCCAGCGCATCGTGGCCGGTGAAGTGCCCGATTCGCTCAAGAGCAAGCGCGTGCTGGTGCTGGACATGGCCTTGCTGCTGGCCGGTGCCAAGTACCGCGGTGACTTTGAAGAGCGCCTCAAGGGTGTCTTGAAGGAAGTGGCCAAAGATGAGGGCCAGACCATCATGTTCATCGATGAGATCCACACCATGGTCGGTGCGGGCAAGTCTGAGGGCGCCATGGATGCCGGCAACATGCTCAAGCCGGCGCTGGCCCGTGGTGAGCTGCATTGCATCGGCGCCACCACGCTCGATGAATACCGCAAGTACATCGAAAAAGACGCCGCCCTGGAGCGCCGCTTCCAGAAGATCCTGGTGGGCGAGCCCACGGTCGAAGCCACCATCGCCATCCTGCGTGGCTTGCAAGAAAAGTATGAAGTCCACCATGGCGTCGAGATCACCGACCCGGCCATCGTGGCCGCGGCCGAGCTCTCCAACCGCTACATCACCGACCGCTTCCTGCCCGACAAGGCCATTGACCTGATCGACGAGGCTGCGGCCAAGGTCAAGATCGAGATCGACTCCAAGCCCGAGGCCTTGGACCGCCTGGACCGCCGCCTCATTCAGCTCAAGATCGAGCGTGAAGCTGTGAAGCGCGAAAAGGACGAAGCCTCCATCAAGCGCCTGGGCCTGATCGAAGAAGAGATCGCCAAGCTGCAGCGCGAATACGCGGACATGGAGGAAATCTGGAAGGCCGAGAAGGCCCAGGCCCAAGGCTCGGCCACCGTCAAGGAAGAGATCGACAAGATCCGCTTTCAGATCGAAGAATTCACCCGCAAAGGCGATTTCAACAAGGTGGCGGAGCTGCAATACGGCAAGCTGCCCGAGCTTGAGAAGCGCCACAAGGACGCGCAGGACAAAGAGACCGCCAAAACCAAGCTCAGTGGCAAGCCAACTCTCTTGCGCACGCAAGTGGGCGCCGAAGAAATCGCCGAAGTGGTGGCGCGTGCCACGGGCATCCCCGTGTCCAAGCTGATGCAGGGTGAGCGCGACAAGCTGCTGGCCATGGAAGACAAGCTGCATGACCGCGTGGTGGGCCAGCAAGAAGCCATCGTGGCCGTGAGTGATGCCATTCGCCGCTCACGTGCGGGCCTGTCGGACCCCAACCGCCCCTATGGCTCCTTCTTGTTCCTGGGCCCCACGGGCGTGGGCAAGACCGAGCTGTGCAAGGCCTTGGCTGGCTTCCTGTTCGACAGCGAAGACCACCTCATCCGCATCGACATGAGCGAGTTCATGGAGAAGCACTCGGTGAGCCGCCTCATTGGCGCGCCCCCCGGCTATGTGGGCTACGAAGAGGGTGGCACCTTGACCGAGGCCGTGCGCCGCAAGCCTTACAGCGTGGTGCTGCTTGATGAGGTTGAAAAAGCCCACCCCGATGTTTTCAACGTGCTGCTGCAAGTGCTGGACGACGGCCGCCTGACCGATGGCCAGGGCCGCACCGTGGACTTCAAGAACACCGTGATCGTCATGACCTCCAACCTGGGCTCGCACCAGATCATGGAGATGGCCGGTCAGCCGTTGGAAGACATCAAGGAGGCCGTGTGGACAGAGGTCAAGCAGCACTTCCGCCCCGAGTTCCTCAACCGCATCGACGAGGTGGTGGTGTTCCACGCGCTGGACCAGGCCAACATCCAGTCCATCGCCCGCATCCAGCTCAAGGGCCTGGAAGGGCGCCTGGCTCAGATGGACATGCGCCTGGACGTGACCGAAGGCGCCTTGATCGAGCTGGCCAAGGTGGGCTTCGATCCGGCCTTTGGAGCCCGACCCTTGAAGCGTGCCATCCAGCAGCGCATCGAGAACCCGGTGGCCAAGCTCATCCTGCAAGGCAAGTTCGGTCCCAAGGATGTGATCCCGGTGGACGTGAGCCCTTCAGGGGAGTTCGAGTTCACGCGCGTGGTGCATTGAGGGTGCGCCACGAGCGCTGACTTCCGCTCATGGCTCGCTCCGTCAGCCGCCTACCTTCTTCCCGCACGACAACATGGTGCCGTCCTCGGCGATGCGTTGAAGGTAGATCAGGCCATCGGTTTGCGTGAACATCATGTGGAACTCCCGCTTGGTGTTTGATTCCCCCTGGAACATCAATGCGCCGGGGGCATCTCCTCTCATGGCGACCTGCACCGTTTTCTCGCCATCAGCGAGCATGTCGAATGAATAGTCGCCGATTTGGACGATGTGGCCGTCCAAAATGCTGATGGGCAACTCAACATCGTTGACCTTCAGAGGTTTCCCCACGGCGATGGTCGTGCACGATCCCACAGGAAATGAGTCACGTCGTGCAGCAAGCAGTCCGCCGACTTCACGAACCAGCGACACCTGTGCATTGAGGCTGCTCGGCAAAATGCGCGCATCTTCTTTGCAAACATGGGACTCGGTATCGCCCTTGCGCATGATAGCCATCTCGAATTGCCCGTCAGCACGCCACATCATGCTCGCCAGGTCACCAGAGGTGTCGTCTCCAAAGGTGGGGCTGGCTACAAGCCAGTACTCAGTCGGGTTTTGTGTGATCGTCAGTTGCCACGTCGTTGGCAGAAGGTACATGTCTGTGGAGAAAACGCCGAGCATCGAAGGCGTCAGGGAGGCAGAACACAAGCTTGTCTCGGTTGGTGCCCCCGGGGCTTCAAAGCCATAACCTTGGTAGTTGCCTGAAAACAGGGACAGGAAGCGAGACCGGTAGTCTTCGACGGCCTTGGAAGTTGGCTTGTCGGAGGGTGTGAGCGTTGGGTTGTCCGTTGGCAACTTGCTTGGCTCAATGGCTGCGTTCTGCGGAACGCCGCTTGAGCCTCCGCCGCCGCAAGCGGTGAGCAACAAAGCGGACAGCGCAAAGGCTCCCCACACGAGGGATTTGTCGGTATGCATTCCAGTTCCCTGAATCTTCGATGTTGTGAGTTGGGCCTTTCTTTGCCCAACATTTGATTTTAGCGTTGGTCTGCGGGCGTTGGCGACAACTGGCAGCGCAAGGCGCGCAGCCACCTCCAGCTGAGTGAGAGATCGCGTGACGCAGGCGCGAATTAGCGTTCAGGCGTGTGGTGCATCGAGCCGCCGTGGCGTGCCAAGCGCCATGACAACGGGCTGGATGCCCAGACGCCCAGCACATAGGCCAGTGCGTCTGTGGCATCCAGCGTGCGCAGTGGGGAAAAAGCCTGTGAGCACTCTTCCGGCCGAAATGCCCCAGCTTGTCGCCTATGGGCACCGGGGCTGCCACTTGCATCATCACGTCGGGAACGCTCGCATCTGCCTTGTAGTCACGCTGCAGATGAATGCAAAGAAAGCGAAGCTGACACCGTAGCGAATCATGCAAAGACCTTGATGGCGGAGGTTCTGTCCGGGGGCGGCGTTGGTTGGAGCCTGCATGCTCCGGTCGGTTCCCGCCATCAAGCGGCATGTCAGCGTGTCATTTCAAAGCATCACTGGCCACCCAGTTGCCATGAAAGCCCATGGGAATGCGCACCGGCATTTCCACCATGGCCTGGTGCGACATGGTGCGGGCATCCAGCACATGGAATTCACCACGCTGCGTGGCCTCGTTGTGCGCGTAGCCGATCAGCCAGCCATCGTCTTCCAGCTTGCCGCCTTCCCGAGGCACGAACACGAACTCGCCCGGCCTGTGGTCGCGGCTGATTTGGTGCTCCGTGGTCTTGCCAGTGTCCAGGTCGTGTTTGAGCAGGCATTGGCCGGTGCTGTTGTCCACCGTGACCTCCACTGTGTAGGCATAGCGGTAGGGCTGGCCCACCAGGGTCTCGTTCAAACGCGGAAACTCCTGGTCGCGGCTGCAGATGCGCTCGCGCTGAACACGGCTTCCGCCAGCAGGCAGCACCCAGCGTTCGAAGGAGGGTTTGGTATCGGCTTCCGGCCCCACGCGTGATTGATTGAACATGTGCTCATGCACCACCACGTCCATCACCACGGTGCCATCGGGCAGGTCGTAGGCATTGCAGGGGTGGAAGACGTAGCAGGGGTCGATGTCGAACCAGCGCATGCCTGAGGCATCGCCCTCGCGCGGTAGCAGGCCCACCCGGGCGGCGTGCTTGCGGTTCCACACATAAGGAAAGGTTTCACGCTTGATCAGTGACCACATCGACAGGGTCACAGGCAGGTCCATCACCACCACCTGCGTGCGGGTGATGGCGCAGTCGTGTACCAAGGGGCCGTGCTTGACGGGGATCTTCACCACCTTGTCGACATCGCCTTTGGCATTCACTCGCACGTAGCTCAGGTTCCTGAACTTCACGGCGTCGTGGCAAATGGCGTGCAGGTCACCCGTGATCGGGTCCAGGTGCGGGTGGGCGGTGTAGCCCTGAGGCAGGTCGCTGTTGAAAAGGCCGTGGCGCACCGAGTTCAGTTGCGCATCGAGCTGGATCGGATAGGGCCCGGCTTCCACAGATGCCCAGATGCGGCCCGCATGGGCAAACACATTGGTGTTGACGGTGTCGATCACGCCACGCGTCTTGCCGGCAATCTCGGGGCGGCCCAGCGCCTTGTTGACACTCTTGCTGCCAAGATAGCGGCTGCGATACCACTGTGCTTTGCCGCCTTGCAGGGCGATGCCATGGACCATGCCGTCGCCAGCGAACCAGTGGTATTTCTTGGCGTTGGGGGTCTTCATGGGGTTGGGGCCGATGCGAACGTACAGGCCATTCAAATCAGCCGGCAATTCGCCGCGCACTTTGAGCAACTCGGTGGTGGTTTCCGTTTCCACCGGCGCAAAGGCGCCGGTCAGGAACGGGTTGCCGACTGGGGTTTGGCTCTGGCGTTGAAGGGCTGAGGCCTTGCCTTCAGAAGACAGGGGCGTGGAGGCAACAGAGGCGGCACGATTCATGGCAATCTCCTGATGTGTTCGGTGTGAACATGTGCATTCAAACCCAGAATGTGTACGATGTCAACATGGAAGACGCTGAAACTCTGTCGCGTGGGGCCTACCACCACGGCAACCTGAAAGAGGCCTTGATC
>JBEANX010000380.1:0-2695 GCA_041165245.1 Pseudomonadota bacterium | reverse complement strand
CTTCTGGGCGCATGAGCTCGACATCGTGCGCGACGAACACGCGAAGGTGGTTTCGGCTGCCGCCAAGCGTGACGGCCAGCCGGTGGTGTACGAGGGCTGGACCACCATGTCCAAGTCCAAGAACAACGGCGTGGACCCGCAGGCCCTGATCGACCAGTACGGCGCCGACACGGCCCGCCTGTTCGTGATGTTCGCCTCGCCACCCGAGCAGACGCTGGAGTGGAATGACGCCGGCGTGGAAGGTGCCCACCGCTTCCTCAAGCGCGTGTGGGCTTTTGGCGCCAAAAACGCCGATGCCATCCAGGCCGCCGGCCAGAACTTCGCCGCACTGAATGGCGACGGCAAGGCCTTGCGCCGCGAGGTGCATCTGGTGCTCAAGCAGGTCAGCTACGACTACGAGCGCATGCAGTACAACACCGTGGCCTCGGGCGCCATGAAGCTGCTCAACGCGCTGGAGGCGTACAAGGGCACCACGCCCGCCGACCTGGCCGTGCTTCGCGAAGGTTACAGCGTGCTGCTGCGCGGCCTGTACCCCGCTTGCCCGCACCTCACCCACGTGCTGTGGGAAGACCTGGGTTATGCCGCGCAAGAGGGCGGCGACCTGCTCGACGCCCCTTGGCCCACCGTGGTGGAAGAAGCCCTGGTGCAGGACGAGGTCGAGCTGATGCTGCAGGTCAACGGCAAGCTGCGCGGTTCGATCAAGGTCAGCCCCTCGGCCGACAAAGCCGCGATTGAGGCAGCCGCCCTGGCCAGCGAAGACTTTGCCAAGTTCAGCGAAGGCAAGGCGCCCAAGAAGGTCATCGTGGTGCCGGGCCGCCTGATCAACATCGTGGTGTAAGGTCTGCGCATGAACCGACACACCACCCACCGACGTGCCTTGCTGGCGGCCTTGGGTGGTGCCGCCACCTTGGCACTGAGCGTTGGCCTGAGCGCAGGCTTGACTGGTTGTGGCTTTGCCTTGCGCACGCCGCCCAAAATGCCCTTCAAAACGCTGATGCTCACCGGCTTTGTGGGCAATTCGCCCCTGGCCACCGAGCTGGCGCAAGCCCTGGAGGCCCAGGGCGTGATCGTGGTGGAAAGCTCAGCCCAGGCCGCCGCCCATGCTCTGCAAGCGGCCAGCGCCCCTCTGGCCGACCACGTGGTGCTTCAAGCCTTGAGCGACCAGCGCGCCCAGATCGCTGCCTCGCAAACGGCCTATGGCCAGGTGCGCGACATGGGCCTGACCACTCGCCTGAAGTTCCGCCTCACGCGGGCCGATGGCTCGGTGCTGATCGCCCCGACCGAAATGGCCGTGGCGCGCTCCCTGCCCTACAACGAGAAAGACGCACTGGCCCGCCAGGACGAGTACGAGGCCATGCACAAGGCCATGCAGACCGACCTGATCGAGCAATTGCTGCGCCGCCTGGCCACCGTGCGGCCTTGAGCTGATCCAAGGCACCTCACCCCCATGCAACTCCGCCTGGACCAGCTCAGCGCCCACTTGCAAAAGGTGGGCGCCCAAGGCCTCAAGCCCATCTACACCTTGTATGGCGACGAGGCCTTGCTGGCGCAGGAAGCGGCTGACGCCATCCGCGCACTGGCACGCCAGGGGGGCTACACCGAGCGCCAGGTGTTCACGGTGAGCGGTGCGAACTACGACTGGGCCAGCCTGCTGGGTGCCGGCAGCGCCATGTCCCTGTTTGGCGACAAACAGCTGATCGAGATCCGCATCCCCACGGGCAAGCCGGGCAAAGAAGGCTCGGTGGCCTTGCAGAGTTATTGCGAGCAGATGGCCGGCCACGACGGGGTGCTCACCCTGGTCACCCTGCCCCGGCTGGACAAAACCCAGCAAGGCAGCGCTTGGTTCACCGCGCTGGATCAGGTCGGCATGACGCTGCGCTGCGACCCGATTGAGCGCGGCGCCCTGCCCTTGTGGATCGCGCAACGCCTCGCGGCCCAGGGCCAGCAGGTCGAACCCGGCGAGGCCGGCCAAAAAGCCCTGGCTTACTTTGCCGACAAGGTCGAAGGCAACCTGCTGGCCGCGCACCAAGAGGTGCTCAAGCTGGGCCTGCTGCACCCACCCGGTACTTTGACGCAAACGCAAATCGACGAGGCCGTGGTGGACGTGGCCCGCTTTGACGTCTTCAAGCTGAGTGAGGCCGTGCTCAGCGGCAATGCCGCCCGCGCCCTGCGAATGATCGAAGGCCTGGAGGCCGAAGGCGAAGCCGCCGTGCTGGTGCACTGGGCCTTGAGCGAAGACATCCTGGGCCTGCACCGCGCCCGGCAAGCCATGGACGAAGGCAAGCCCCTGCCCATGGCGCTGCGCGAGTTGCGGGTATGGGGCCCACGTGAGCGCCTGTTCGAGCGCGCCCTGCCCCAGCTGAAGGTGGCCGCCACGGCACGGCTGGTGCACGCGGCGAGCATCGTCGATGGCATTGCCAAGGGGCTGCCCAACGCGGCCTGGCCACATGACGCCTGGCAAGCCCTGGCCCGCCTGACTTTGATGTTGTGCAAAGCCGTCAAACCGACGGTTTGACGGCTTTTGTCCCAAATGAGCCAAGTCTGAGCATCGTGATGGCTGCGGAGTCCTCAAAATGGCCGCTTCAACGCTTTTTCTGACCAAGCCTTGTTCATGTCAGCCCGCCAAGCCCCTCCACCCGCTGGTGAAGCGCCCCAACGGCTGAACCGTTCGGAATGGGTCTACCTGGCCTGCGAG
>JBEANX010000379.1:0-3623 GCA_041165245.1 Pseudomonadota bacterium | reverse complement strand
CACCCGCTGATCGTCCGTGAGCTCGGCTCTGAGGTGCGCCAAGTGCTGGACAACTACCTGCGCGAACACCGCCTGGGCCCGCGCATCGCCATGGAGATTCCCAGCAACGAGACCATCAAGGCCTCTGTCATGGCTGGGTTGGGCATCGGATTCATCTCACAGCACGCAGTGGCGGCCGAGGTGCGCTCGGGCCAGTTGCACCTGGTCGAGTTCGAAGGCACACCGATTTACCGCAGCTGGAACATCGTGCACCAAGCCTCCAAAGTGCTCTCCCCTGCGGCGGAGGCGTTTCGCTACCTGATGCTGGAGCAAGGGCAGGCACTGATCGACCAGGTGATTGCACCCAAAATCCAGGCAGCGGCGCCCCTCGGTTGAGGCACCATGCCTCGCACCGTGCTGCAACGCGTCATAATCTGACAATGCTCTGGACCAGATCAAGCTTTGCCTGAGCTCCCCCCACCCCCTGAACTTCCCCTTAGGAATCACCCCATGACTCGTGAAGTCGTTTTCCTGGGCGCCGCCCGTACCGCCATCGGCTCTTTCGGTGGCGCCCTCAAGGACACCCCGCCCGCCGAACTGGGCGCCCTGGTCATCAAGACCGCGCTGGAGCGTGCGGGTGTGGCCCCCAAGGACGTCGGCCATGTGGTGCTGGGCCACGTGATCCCCACCATCCCCCAAGACGCCTACATCAGCCGTGTGGCCGCCCTGAACGCTGGCGTGCCCCAAGAAGCCCCCGCCTACAACGTGAACCGCTTGTGCGGCTCGGGCCTGCAGGCCATCGTGTCGGCCGCTCAGTCCATCCTGCTGGGTGACTGCGACGTGGCCGTGGGCGCTGGCGCTGAATCCATGAGCCGTGGCGCTTACCTGTCGACCTCCAACCGCTGGGGCGCTCGCATGGGCGACGTCAAGATGCTGGACTACATGCTGGGCGCCCTGCACGACCCACGCCTGCACATTCACATGGGCATCACCGCTGAAAACGTCGCCGCACGTTACGAGATCAGCCGCGACCAGCAAGACGCTTACGCCACGCAATCTCAACAGCGCGCGGCGGCTGCCATCGCTGCGGGCGTGTTCAAGGAACAGATCGTTCCCGTGGAGCTCAAGACCCGCAAGGGCGTCGTGCTGTTTGACACCGACGAAGGCGTCAAGGCCGACACCAGCGTCGAAGGTCTGGCCAAAATGAAGCCAGCCTTCAAGAAGGAAGACGGCACCGTGACCGCCGGCAATGCCTCGTCGCTGAACGACGGCGCCGGTGCGGTGGTGATGGCCTCTCTTGAAAAGGCCAAGGCCCTGGGCCTCAAGCCCCTGGCCCGCCTGGTGTCGTATGCACATGCCGGTGTCGAGCCCGAATACATGGGCATCGGCCCCGTGCCTGCTTCTAAGCTGGCCCTGGAAAAGGCCGGCCTGAAGGTGTCTGACCTGGACCTGATCGAAGCCAACGAAGCCTTCGCAGCTCAAGCATGCGCCGTGTCCAAGGAAATGGGCTTCCCCAACGAGAAGACCAACCCCAATGGTTCGGGCATCTCGCTGGGCCACCCCGTGGGCGCCACTGGCGCCATCTTGGTCACCAAGGCCATCTATGAGCTGCAGCGCACGGGCGGCCGCTATGCCCTGATCACGATGTGCATTGGCGGCGGCCAAGGCATTGCCATGATCATCGAGCGCGTCTGATCAGACTGCGATTGGCACCCGAGGGCTTTGCGTCTGATTACCCTCCCTGACCTCGTAAAAATGGCTGCCGAAAGGCAGCCATTTTTTGTGGCCTGCTGGCGACAGGAAGCCAGCAAAGCAGGCAAATCAGGGGGCAATGGCGGCGATCGGGTGTGCAAAACTCAGGCCTTTGCGGCCTGGAGGCTGCTTTCAAACTGAGGAAATTCACATGAAGAAGGTTCTGTTCGCTGCGGCCTTGAGCGCTGCTTGTGGTTTGGCTTCGGCTCAAGGCTATGCGGGTGCGGTTGCTGGCCTGAGCAAAGCCAAGCTGGACTGTGGCGCCAATATCTGCGACGACAGCAGTGTCGGCGTGAAGGTGTACGGCGGCTACGAAGTGGACCCCAACGCCTCGATCGAAGTGGGCTACATCAACTTTGGCAAGGCCAAGATCAAGTTCAAGAACAGCACCACCACTGCTGACATCAAGGGCTCCGCCTTTGTGGTGACGAGCGCTTTTCGTTTCCCCATCGCGGCGCAGTTGAACGGCGTGGGCCGGGTGGGTCTGGCCCGTGTGACGGGCAAACTCGCCACCGACGCACCCGGGGTGAAAAACACCTCGACCACATCCATCAAGTTGTACACAGGCCTGGGTCTGGAATATGCAATTGCCAAGAACATCAAGCTTGTGGGGTCTTTTGACCTGACGGGTGCTGACGTCGAAATCGGAACCAGTTCGGAAAGCAACACGGTGTTTTTGCTGGGAGGTGGCGTCCAAGCCGCTTTCTGATCAAGCAGACGGGATCATGACCCGTCTCCACTCAGCACATAGCCCGACCCGACAGGCCTGGCAGTGAAAGGGGAACGTGCATCACGTTCCCCTTTTTGCATCAAACCTGCGGCCGACGCTGAGCCCTTCTGAGCGAAGCAAGCCTTGTCATGGGCGCCAAGGCGCCGTTGGCTTCAGGCCTGGTGTGGCGCCCTGGGAGCATCACCCTCGTCGACGGGGGCCCTTCGCCCCGCCCATCGGCTTGCCCACTGGATCAGGTCGTCGACCAAGGTGAACACCACAGGGATCACCAGCAAGCTCAGGAAGGTCGACGTGATCAAGCCACCGATCACCACGATGGCCATGGGCGCACGAAAGCTCGGGTCCACCCCCACGCCCAAGGCAATGGGCAGCATGCCCGCGCCCATGGCGATGGTGGTCATGATGATGGGGCGAGCCCGCTTGTGGCAGGCATCGACCACCGCAGCCATGCGGCCCAGGCCATGCTCGTTGCGGGCAATGAGCACGTAGTCGATCAGCAAGATGGAGTTCTTGGTGGCAATGCCCATCAGCATGATCAAGCCGATCATCGAAGGCATGGACAAGGCCGTCTGCGTGACATACAGCGCCACAAAAGCCCCAGGGATGGACAGCACCAATGCGGCCAGGATGGTCAGCGGCTGCACAAAGCCCTTGAACAGCAGCACGAGCACCACATAGATGCAGATCACGCCTGTGAGCATGGCCAGCGAGAAGCTGCCAAACAGCTCGGCCATGGCTTCGGCGTCACCCACCGTGGTGCGAATCACACCGGGTGGCAGGCTCTGCAGGCTGGGAAGCGCCAAGGCCAGGCGTTCGGCCTCGCCCAAGGGCATGCCGTTGAGCTCGATCTCGAAGTTGATGTTGCGCTGGCGGTCATAGCGGTCGATCTGCGCGGGGCCACTGTCCATGCTCAGGCTGGCCACATTGCCCAAGGGCACAGCGCCGCGCGCACCAGGCACAGGCAATCGGGCGATCAGGTCCAGATCGGTTCGTGCGGCGTCTGGCAAACGAACCACCACGGGTATCTGGCGCTGGGCCAGGTTGAGCTTGGGCAGGCTCTGGTCGTAATCACCCACCGTGGCGATGCGCAGGGTGTCGGCAATCGCGGCGGTGGTCACCCCCAGGTCAGCCGCGCGGGCTGAATCGGGCCGCACGATGAGTT
>JBEANX010000378.1:0-2569 GCA_041165245.1 Pseudomonadota bacterium | reverse complement strand
GGCCAGTGCAGGTGCTGTGCACAAGGTGCTGTCAGACGTGTCGTTCTCGACTTTCCTGGACGCCGCCAACGCCGGCTTTGTCCTAGAGGCCACGGTTCGCAAACACAACATCGACTGGTTGCTGAGCGAGGTCGAAGTGGCCGGGCAGCGCATCTCGGTGCCCGCAGTGGCAGCCCCTGAAGGCAAGCGGGTGCGGCTCAAGCTGCGAGCCAGCGATGTCAACATCCACCTGACGCCACACAAAGACCCGGCCGTCTCGAACGAACTGCGCGGGCGCATCACGCAGATCATGCTGGCCGGCAACCATGGCTCGTACGGCGCGGTGGTGGTCGAGCTTCATCAGCCCATCGACGCGCAGGATCCCGGTGCTTCGGAGGGCGACTCCGTCTGGGCTTTGCTCACACGGCGTTCCATCCAGCAAATGAGGCTGGCGCCCGGCATGGAATGCCATCTGAGCTTCAAGGCCATGGCCGTGTCGGTCTCAACCCGCCACTGAGTTTGATAGGCTTCGCGACATGAACACACCGCTCCAACTGCTGTCTGTGAACGTGGCGCAAGTCACGCCGATGCTGATCCAGGGCCGCGAGATCATGACGGGCATCCGCAAATGCTCGGTCAGCAGCCAGGAGGCGCAGCACGCCATCGAGGTCGGCAAGCTGGGCCTCAAGGGCGACGAGCAAGCCGACCTGACCGTGCACGGTGGCCTCTCCAAAGCCGTGTATGCCTACCCCAGCGAGCACTACGCCTTTTGGCAGACGGTGCGCGCGCAGGCAGGCCAGCAAGCGCTTGACGAGCCCCTGCCGCACGGCATGCTGGGCGAGAACCTCACCCTCAGCGGCTTGCTGGAATCAAACGCTTATGTGGGCGATGTGCTCAAGTTCCCCAACTGCACGCTGGCCATCAGCGAGCCACGTCAGCCTTGCTACAAGTTCGAGGCGATGATGGGCTTCAAGCAGGCCGTCAAGATGATGGCGCAATCGGGCTATTGCGGCTTTTACCTGGCCGTGCGCCAGGGCGGCACCATCGCGGCGGGTGAGGCCTTTGAGCTCATCCCCGGGCCACGTGAGGTCAGCATCCAAGAGCTGTTCAAGCTGGCCATGCGCAAGCGCTGAAGCGGCGCAGTGCCCCCCGAGGCCCTGCTCAAGGCGGTGGGTTCGACACACCCGCCGCCACATGGCCTGAAGGCACATGGGGCGCGGCGTTCTCCACATGGCCGGTCTGGTCGTCAAAGAAGAAATCAGGCTCGAACTCGCGCAGGAATTCGCCCTTGGGCAGGCCGCCCAAAAAGAGCGCTTCATCGACCTCAATGCCCCAACCCATCAGCGTGCGGATGGCCCGCTCATGGGCCGGCGCACCACGTGCTGTGACCAGCGCCGTGCGGATGCGCATGGCGGGCTCGGCCACCGTGCCTGTCGGGGATGACAGGGCCGACACCATGGCCGGGTGTTGCTGCAAATCATGCAAGGCCTGCAACAAAGGCCTGAAGGGGCCGTCGGGCAAGGGCTTGTTGGCCTGGGCCACTTCATGCGCCTGAAAGGCATCAAGCCCGCCATGCTGGTAGATGCGCTCGGCTTCATCTGAGAACAACACAGCATCGCCGTCAAAAGCAATGCGCACTTCATGCGGGTGGCCCTCACCTGCTCGGGCCGCATGCGGCAGCACACGAGCGGCGGGCACACCAGCAGCCAAGGCCGAGCGCACATCGGCGTCGTTGGCCGACAAAAACAGGTGCGCCTGCAGCGGGCGCAAATAGCGCCAGGGGCTTTGCCCGCGCGTGAACACACCGCGCTCAATGGGCAAGCCGTAGTGTTTGGCTGAGCGGAACACCCGCATGCCCGAGACCGGGTCATTGCGCGAGAGGATGACCACCTCGACGCGGGCCTCGCTCGGCGCATCGGGCGGGTTGAAAGCCAGCAACTTGCGCACCAAGGAAAAGGCCACGCCGGGGCGTGCAGGCTCGTCGACTTTGTCGAGCTGCAACTTCATGTAGGCGCGGTCGTCCGTACCCTCAAAGAGCTGGTTTTCTTCTTCAAAATCAAACAGGGCGCGAGAAGAGATCGCGACCACCAATCGGCCACTGAGGCTGGCAGGCATGCGTTGGGTCCATCCGTTGCGGGAAGCGCCCAAGTATGCGGCAGGCCAGCGTCTGCCCAGCCCGCCGATCGAGCTTCAATGCGCAAACCCGATGGGCTGGCGCTTGTGGCCAGGCTGCGGCAGGTCACGCTCGGCCAGCTCGCCCCGGCCATCGAGCTTGGCGTTGCCAAAGGCCGTCATCAAGGCACGGCGCATTTCACGTGGCGCCAGGTGCGACAGCGCGCCGAGCACCGGCTCGGAGAGTTCCTCGTCAAAGCGTTGGCCCCACGCATGGTCAGCGCGAATGCTGCGGTAGAGCTTGGCTGCGATCTTGCGCGCGGCGGCCTCATCGGGCATGTCGATCTCGAACACATTGACGCGGTTCAAGATCGGGTCGGGGATGGCGCGCAAGTCATTGGCCGTGGCCACCCAGATCACCTGGCTGGCGTCGATGGGCACCTCGGCGAATTCGTCGGTGAAGGTGTGGGCCGTGTCG
>JBEANX010000377.1:0-4239 GCA_041165245.1 Pseudomonadota bacterium | reverse complement strand
AAAACAGCTCGTTCAAGTCGATGGACGACGTGCACCTGTGGATGATCGAGCAGCACCTGGGCCGCCGCAGCGTCTCTGATTTCCAGCGCGGTGTGTTGGCGCTGCGCAAGAAGGACATCCTGGCTGCCCGCAAGGCTGCCGCCGCACCGGTGCCCAAAGCCGCCAGCAGCGAGGCCTCGCTTGAGGCTGCCCCAGCCGAGCCGGCCAAAGACCTGCCGCCTTGGGCCGACCCTGAGCCCCTGAACAGCCGAGAAGCCATCGCCAAGGCCGCACGCATCAGCAGCGCCACCGTCAGCCAGATCGAGAAGATCCAGAAGACGGCCGCGCCCGAGTTGGTGGCTGCCGTGAAGGCGGGGGACATCTCCATCAACGCAGCGGCTGCCGTGGCCTCGCTGCCCGTGGAGCGCCAAGTGGCGGCTGTGGCCGGTGGCAAAAAGGAACTTCAACAAGCGGCCCGTGAGGTGCGTGAGGCCAAGTCGAGCCAGCGCGCCGCCGCCGTGGCCGAGATGCTCGATGCACCTGCTGCAGGTGATGAGGCCTTGCCCACCTCACCTGAGGAAGTGGCTGCGCTGGTCAAGCGCTTGCGCCAGACCATTGCCGACTTGAGCGCCGAGAACACAAAGCTCAAAGCCGAGATTGCACGCCAGCAAAGCTCAGCGGCTTGAGGCCTCAGCGCTCAGGCGCTTCGCTGGTCATCCAGCTGAGCAGGGTGCTGCGGCTGTGGTCGTCGATCGCCATGCCTTCGCGCTCGCACGCAGCCAGGGCCACGCCGCAGGTGGTGGCCACCAGGTCTTCCCAGGTGGGTGTTTTAGCCTGAGGGTCAAAGCCGTTGAACAGCAGTGCGCGCAAAAAGCTGTTGATGTCTGATCGAGCAATGGCCACGCGTTGGTCAATGCACAAATCACGCACCCGTTTGCTGGTGGTGGACAAAGCGTAGGGCCCTTCCCTCAAGGCCGTGGCCAGTGCCTCCAGCAAGGTGCGGTAGCGGTGCCCTGACATGGCCGGAAAGCTGGCCACTTGCAGCAAGGGCTCCACCGTGGGCCAGCGTGGGTCTTGGCTGTGCTCATCTTGTGCAGCGGCGCCACTGGCTGGCATGAAGTCGAGCGAATGGCGAAGCGGGTCATAGGCTTGGCCGGCCATTTGCACCCATGAGATCGAGACCCCAGACGGGTTCAAGGTGTCGAGCAGGCGCTTGAAGCTGCCGCACCCCAGCCAGTCGGCGTCGATGCCTGGGCATTGTTGGCGCACGAGGTGGGCGAGCCGAGCCACGGCCACCGGCCGAGGGGAGGCTGCCACTTCGGCCACCAGCAAGGCTTCGATTTGGGCGCGCAGGGCGTCGCTACGTTTGGCGGGTTCTGCTGGGTGAGTGACAGGCTCCGCTGCATGGCCAGAGCCAAGGTCGGAGCCCACGTGATGGGGCGCCCACAGCGCCGGCGCCACTTGGCTGTCGTCCTTGATGCGCCGTGGGTCGATCAGCCAGTTGTTCTCCCGGTCGATGCGCAAAGGGCTCAGGTGCAGGTCACGCAGCAAGGCCGTGAAGGTGCCTCGCCCGGCCCATTGGCTGTCGGTCAGGCCGGGCACCTGGGTGGCCAGGATCTTGGTCAGGGCAGGCAGCATCACGGGGGCATCGGCCTTGTCGACCACGTCCCAGGTGAGGGCCTCGGCTTGGGCCAGCAGGGCCTCGTTGTGAGGGGCGGGCGTGTGGCCTTGGTCTTCGTCGCTCAGGCCCAATGCCTCTTCGATGAAGGCTTGCGGATCAATGATCAGGTCTGAAGAAGCGTCATAAGACGATGAGGTGGCCCCGGCTGCAAAGATGGTGGTGCGCCGGTCGTCGCGGCGCAGTTTGCGCAGCACGGGCGTGAAGTCGGCGTCGGCCGAGAAGACGATGAACTCGTCGTAGCGGGTGTCGCTTTGCAGCACATCAACCATGTCGAGCACCATGTGGATGTCGGTGCTGGTCTTGCCGGCCGAGGTCATGGGCGGGCAGTCCACGATCTCAAAGCCCGCCTTGCTGAAGCCAAAGCGAAAGCGCTGGTACATCACGGGGTTGAGGTAGCAGCGCCGCACCAGGATGCGCCGCTTCACGGGCGCGTCGGGCTCCAGCGGGATCTGCAGCTGCGTGGTGATCCAGTTCATCCAGCGCATGGGGTCGCTGGCAAAGGCATCGGCGCAGGCAGGGTCCAAGCGGCGCAAGCCGGAATAGACATTGTCAAAGTCAACAAAGAGGGCGGATTTCATGGGGCGGGGGGGGGGTGACCTGACGGCGTGAATGCGGGCGGCAGCCCCCTGTCGGGGTCTGTGCGGGCTTGTGCCAATGTAGCGCGCTTGGTCCGCGTGACATCCACACGATCACGCCGCTTTTCTTTGTTTGTGCAGCAAGGCTCGTGGCTAGACTCAATTCACATTCAGTCACAAAGGGTGTCCGGCATCGCTGGCAAGCCCCTGAGGAGCGCACATGAAGCAATGGAAAATCTCCGCCCTGGTGTTGGCGTGCAGCTTGGCCGCGTGCGGCGGCGGCGGCAACAGCGGTGAAACCAAACAGACCATCACGACGGTCAAGGTCGTGGGCGCGAGCCTCGCCGACATGGGTGTGTTCGGCTACAAGTTCACGGTGCAGCCCGCCTCGGCAGGCACCAGCTACCCGGTGTACAGCGAGCGCATCGCCGCCGCGTATGGCGTGAAGGGCTTCTGCAAGGCCTACGCATTCACCGCGCCCTCGACCTTCACGCTGCAGCCGGGTTGCACCAACCATGCGGTGGCGGGCGCCGTGGTGAACAACTACGTCTCTGCCTTGAATGCCGAGGTGCCTTCGGTGGCCACCTCCATCATCAAACAATTGGTGGACGCTGGCAGCACAGGCTACGCTGCCACCGACCTGCTCTTGGTGGGTGAGGCCTCGTCCAACGACGCCGCCGCCATTGCCACGGCCTACCTGACCTCAGCGCAGGCGCCTTCCACCCAGGCCTACCCCAAACTGATCATCTCTTTGCTCGGCGCATCGGCCGCCAACACCCTGTTCACCGCTGACCCGTCAGGGGCTCAGGCGGGTGCAGCCTACATGCAGGCCTTGGCCGACAAGCTCACCGCCGCCATTCAGGCCAATGCCTTGAGCAAGGGCGCTCAGCGAGTGGCGGTCGTCAACACCCTGGACGTGACCCGCACGCCCAAGTTCAAGAAAGTGTTGTCAGACATCGCCAGTGCCCAGGGCCAAGCTGCAGCTGCAGGCGTGCAGACCCTGGTGCGCACTTGGATCCAGGCTTACAACACCCGCTTGGCCAGCAATGTGGCGGCTCTGGGCAGCCAGGTCGCTTTGGTCGACATCTATCAGGGCTTCAACGATGAGCTGGACGCCCCTGACCAATATGGCCTGATCAACATCACCACCACGGTGTGTGACGAGATCGTCAATGCAGGCGCCACGCCAGGCGTCACGGCCCTGAGCACCACGGGCGTGCCTCAGGCCTGCACCGATGCTGCCGCCTCGAGCATCACGCCGTCCACCGGTGGTGATGGCACCAGCAAGTGGTGGCAAAAGGCCTTGTTTGCCGACAACTTCCACCCCACGCCTTACGGGCACCAGCTGCTGGGCCAACTGGTGGCCAAGCGTCTGTCTGAAGCCGGCTGGCTGTGATGAATCAGGAGCAACCCATGAACAAGAACATTGCTATGCGCTCTGGCCTTTCCGCGGTGCTGTGCTTGGCGGCTTGCGCTGCATCCAGTGTGGCCCAGGCCCAATCGGCGGGCACCATCCTGGGCCGCATCGGGGTGACCTCGATCATGCCGCAGGTCCAAAGTGGTGACCTGACCAAACCTTCGCCCCCCGGCACACGCATCGATGTGAGCAATGCCACGGGCGTGGGCGGTGGCGTGACCTACATCGTCAACGACCATTGGTCGATTGACCTGCCTTTGGGCCTGCCTTATGAGAGCAAGATCAAAGGTGATGGCGCCATCGCAGGCTCAGGCGAGATCGGCAAAGCCAAGGTGCTGCCCGTCACCGTGTTCGGCCAGTACCGGTTCATGGAGGCCAGCGCCCGCGTGCGCCCCTATGTGGGCCTGGGCCTGACTTATGCCAACTTCATGCGCGAGCAGGGCAACGGCACGCTGACCGGTTTGCTCAACCCTGGCGGCACCCCGGTGACGCTCAAGATCGATGACAAATGGGCACTGACGCCGCAAGTCGGTGTGACTGCCTTTGTGACGCCCACGATCTTCGTGGAGGCCATGGTGGCCAAGAAC
>JBEANX010000376.1:0-6130 GCA_041165245.1 Pseudomonadota bacterium | reverse complement strand
AGGCGGTCGAGGCGGCCTTCAAGCAAGGCTGGTGCGCCCGGCCTGCGCTCTTGTTGTGGCTGGAGCACCAGGGTGGCGGCTGGCTGCCGGGCGCCTTGCGCCGCGACGTGGACCGCGCCTTGGCACACGACCCCTCTGGGGCCTTGCTGCGCACCACCGTGCTCTGGGCGGGGGACAAGATTGACCGCCACTGGCTGGATCACCTTTTGCGCAAACACCGCGCAGCCATCACGGCCGATGCGGAAGCCTGGGCATTGGCGGGCGCCTCCTTCCTCACGCAGCGCCGCCACGCCCAAGCGATTGACTGGATGAAAGATTGGCGCCAACGCGCCGACGTGCCCGCTTGGGCCCTGGACAACCTGGCCTACTGCCTGCGCCAGCTGCTCCGTGATCAGGAGGCTGCCGAAGTGACCGCGCGCTCGCTGAGCCTGGAGCCCAATAACCCCGATGCCTGGGTCTGGCAAGCGGTCGACGCCGCCCGTGGGCGTGACCATGCCTCCTTGAAACAGCGCCTGGCCCAACTTGAAGCCAGTGAGCTCAGGCCTTACTACCGGGGCTTTCGCATGGCCCTGCAGGCCTACCAGGAGGCGGTGCAGGCGGGGCGCAGTGGCCTGGCCTTGCGCACCTTTGCCCAACTCAAGACGGCGGCCCGCGAAGACAAAGTCTTGCGCAAGGTGTTGAAGTCTTTGTGCCACCGCCTGGTGGCCGAGCACACGCCCACCTGGCTCAAGCCCTGGCGTTGGTTGCAGTTCCAGGTGGGCTGGCCTTGATGCGTGCAAAGGCATACTGGCCACATGCCTGTCCTGCGCACCCTTGCCCCCACCAAAACCGACGCCGTGGCGCCCTCACAGACGCAAGGCCCAGAGCCTTTGGTGCCAGCGGCGGCACCTCTTGATGCGCCCAAGCGCCCTCGCGGCCAGCCTGCCGACCCACAAAAGCACCCCGTGCGTGTGGCCCTCAGCGGCATCGAAGGGCAGGGCGCTTTTGCCATGGCGGACATCCCGGCGCGGGCCAAGATCGGCGAGATCCGCGGTGAGTTTGTCGACAACACCACCGCCCATGCCAGAGCCCGACAAGCCCAGCTTGAAAGCGGCCATGTGTTCATGGTGGCCGTCTCCAGCAAGCGCTCGGTCGACGCCACCCACTCGCCCGACCCGCTGCGCTTTGCCAACCACCACTGCGAGCCCAACATGGTGCTGAAGGTGCAGCAAGGCCGTGTGGCCTTTTATGCCCTGCGTGACATCGCCGAGGGCGAAGAACTCACCGCTCGCTATGGCGCCACCCACCACGCAGGCAAGCTGGCCTGCCGCTGTGGCGCGGCACGCTGCCAGGGTTGGCTTTGAGCCACAGCCCTGTTGCCACTTGACACGGCCCTGACGGCTTGTCACCCCTTCGTGCCCCCAGATGCGCTTGTGGCCCCCTAGAACACGGGTGCCTCCTCGTTTCCCGCCTTGACCCCACCTCGCCCGGCCCCTAGGGTGTGGCTCCCGATCCAACCACCCTGAGGAGAAAGCCATGAAAGAACTCAACACCCAGCAGACCGAAGAAGTCACCGGCGCGCTCCTGTTCAAGCGCCCACCCGTGGTGACCACCATGATGGTGGGCGAAGAAGGTGGCGGCACCGTGACCACCCTGGCCATTGGCGAAGAAGGCGGCTCCACCCGCAAGCTCGGTGAAGAAGGCCCCATTTACACAACCCTGGCCCTGGGCGAAGAAGGCAACCCACCTGCACCCACCACGTCTGGCACGACCACCAGCGCCCTCGGTTCGTTCTGAGCGCGCACTGACCAAGGCAAGAGGCTCGGCCATGTTGCTCATCGGTGGCGGCCAGGCCGACCTCAACTTGCAGGCCCTGCGCCAGGCCGCCGATGGCCTGGGCGTGCCCTGCATCGACCTGTGCGTGCCGGTGGATCGCAGCCCGCGTTTTCACTGGTCGCTGGCCGACGAAGGCCTCTCTGGTGAGCGTGCTGCCGAGCTGCCCTGGGGCGGCCGCGACATGCCCCGTGGCGCCTTCTTGCGCCAGGACGTTTTTGCCGCCATGGCGGACCCACGCCCCGCCGTGGCCGAGCGTGCCCACGGCTGGTTTGCCACCTTGCAAGGCTGGTTGCTGGCCCACCCTGAGGTGCGCACCCTCAATGCCGAGATCACGGCCACCGCCTTCAACAAACCAGCGGCCTTGCTGCAAGCGCGTGCTGCAGGCCTGCGCACGCCCCACACCTGGGTGAGCAACGAGGTGGCCTTGCTGCGCGAGCGCTTGAGCGCCCCCTGCATTGCCAAACCGGTGGCCGGTGGTGGCTTGTGCCAGACGCTGGAGGATGCGCTGCACACCATCGACCCCGCCGCGCCCGTCGAGCACTCGGCCATGCCCGCCCTGATCCAGCCCCGCTTGGCCGCTGCCGAGATGCGCCTCTTCGTGGTGGGCGATCACAGCTTTGCCTTTGACGTGAGCAGCCCCTCGCTGGATTACCGCGCCCAGCAAGACGCCACCGTCACCTTGCGCGAGGTGCCACCCGAGGTGGGGGCCCTTCGAGAGCTCATGCGCCGCTTGCGCATGGACTTTGGTGCCGCTGATTTCAAGGCCTGCCCTGAGACGGGGGCGTGGGTCTTCCTGGAGCTCAACACTTCGCCCATGTTTGCGCACTTCAACTGGGCCAGCGAAGGTGCACTTTGCAAGGCCATGGTTGAGCATCTGGTGTCCTGAGCGCCTGCGCCATCGCCTCCATGATCTGTCGCCTGTGGCCTCCACGCATGGGGGCCTAGCAATGCGCATCTGGCTGCAATTTGGAACAATTGCACCGTCAGATTCGCGCAAACCCCTGTCGTGAACCTGCGTCTGATTCCCGATACTGTTTGCCAAAGATCAAGGAACACGCATGACCTCCACGGCGCCCACCCCAGGCGGGCTCAAGCCAGTGTTGCCGAGCCTCCCACTCGACGACAAGATCACCATCGATCGCTTGCGCATCCTGTGTGAGAACTTGCCACTGTCCATCCTGGGCGGGGTGCCATTGTCATTGGCCATGGCCTGGATGCTCAGCAGCCTGGTTTCTCCCCGTGTGGCCTTGGTCTGGTTGATCGCCAAGACCCTCACCGCGACGCCGCGACTGGTGCACTTGCTCTGGCTGATGCGCCGCTCCCGCCGGGGCCATGTCTACCGCGGCGCCCAGTCGGCTCAGCGCGTCTTGCATGTGATGCAGGGCTTGGTCCTGCTCGATGGCCTGGTTTGGGGTGCTTCGGCCTGGCTGTGCGTCCCGCCCACCCAACTGGATGCGGCGGTGATGATGTTGGGCTGCCTGCTGGGGCTGGCCTCTGTGGCAGCCTACGCCTTGGCGGTTGACTTCCCCACCATGGCCCTGTTCGTGCTGCCTGTGCTGGCCCCGAACATCCCCTTTTGTCTCACCCGCCCTGATCAGATGGGCAACTTCGGTGCGGCCGCGCTGACAGGCTTCACGGTGGTCTTGCTTTTGCAGGGCTGGCGTGTGCAGCGCAGGGTGCAGGAGTTGCTCAACTTGCGCTTTGAGAACGAGGCCATCGCCCAAGAGCGCGAGCAGGCCCTGGCCGAAGCCCGCTTGCACAGCGAGGCCAAAAGCCGCTTCCTGGCCACCGTCAGCCACGAAATGCGCACGCCCTTGCATGGCATGCTGGGCCTGGCCCGCCTGCTGCAGCATGACCAACCGCGGCCTGAGCAGCGCCAGCGACTGGGCTTGATCGAGCGCTCGGGCGAGCACCTGCTGCTGGTCATCAACGATGTGCTTGATTTCTCCAAAATCGAGGCCGGTCGCATGGAGATCCACCTCAAGCCTTTTGACCTCAGCGCGGTGCTGCAAGAGGCGGCCGGTGTGTTTCAAGTGCTGGCCCAGCGCAAGAAGCTCACACTCACCTTGACCATGGCCTGGGATGGCCCCTGCTTGGTGCTGGGCGACGCAGGCCGCGTGCGCCAGGTCTTGCACAATCTGTTGGGCAATGCCGTGAAGTTCACCGAGCATGGCAGCGTGCACCTGCTGGCCCAGCGTGTGCCGCAGTCAGAGCAGTTCGAGCTCACGGTGCGCGACACCGGCCCTGGCATCGCCCTGCAAGATCAGCCCCTGATCTTCGAAGCCTTCACCCAGGCCCAAGCCAGCCTCGCCCGCCGCCATGGCGGCACGGGCCTGGGCCTGTCGATTGCGCGGCAGTTGTGCCAGGCCATGGGCGGTGGCTTGAGCCTGGACAGCGCACCGGGCCTGGGCGCCGTCTTCAAGGCGCGCATCCAGTGCCCCGCTGTGGCACATGACGAGCCCGGTGAGGTGCCCCCGCCACCCGCCTATGTCGATTCCGGCTGGATGAACGTGGGTGCCCGCGTTTTGCTGGTCGAAGACAACGCCGTCAACGTGCTGGTGGCCGAGGCCATGCTGCGCAATTTGGGCCATGAGGTCTGCACCGTCACCGATGGCCAACAGGCCGTGGCCTGGCTGGACACCGACCAGTGCGACCTGGTCTTCATGGATTGCGCCATGCCCGTGATGGACGGATTTGCCGCTGCCCAGGAGATCCGCCGCCGCGAGCGCGCCAGCGGCCGCCCGCGCGTGCCCATCGTGGCGCTGACGGCCAATGTGCTGGCCGACGAGCGCGAGCAATGCGTGCAAGCCGGCATGGACGATTACCTCGCCAAGCCCTTCGAGCCTGACGACATCCAGCGCGTGGTGGAGCGCTGCATGGCCAATGCGCCCTTGATGCGCATGATGTGAACGCCAGACCCTGGCACAAACCCTTCCCTCATCCTGAGGTCTGCGGTGTATGCCGCCACAGCAGCTGTTGCGTTAAACACAGGCGAGAGCACAGGTTCGAGCACAATAGCGCCTCACTTGATTGACCTAAACCCAGGCCACTGTGTGGTGCCCGACGCGAGGAGACACGAGAATGACTTTCAAGAAATCGCTGGCCATGATGTCCGTGATGGCCCTGAGCCTGGCGGCCGCCTCTGTGGCCCATGCTGCCAAGCCCAAGTTCTGCATCTATGACCCGCTGGGCACCTCGGGTGAAGGCTACCGCGCCGCCAAAGATTACGTCGTGGCCATGCAAAAGCACAGCTTCGACATCGACATCAAGTCCTACCTGGACGAGCGTGTGGCGGTGGAAGACTTCCGCACCGGCCAGTGCGATGGCGTGATGGCCACCGCCTTGCGCACCCGCCAGTTCAACACCCTGACCGCCTCGATGGACACCGTGGGGGCCGCCACCATCGTGCGCAAGGGCAAGATCGATTTCGACGGCAGCATGGAAGTGGTGCGCAAGTTCATCGGCACGCTCAGCTCGCCCAAGGCGGCTGACCTGATGAAGCAAAACGGCTACGAGATCGTGGGCATCATCCCCCTGGGCGCGGTCTACCCCTTCGTGAACGACCGCAGCATCGACACCCTGGAAAAGGCCGCCGGCAAGCGCGTGGCCGCCTTTGACTACGACAAGGCCCAGGCCCAGCTGATCCAGCGCGTGGGTGCTCGCCCCGTGTCGGTCGACGTGACCAACTTCAGCGCCATGTTCAACAACAACAACGTGGACGTGATCATGGCCCCGGCCATCGTCTACAAACCCTTGGAGTTGTACAAGGGCATTGGCAGCAAGGGTGGCGTGGGCCGCTTCCCCTTGACCATCATCACCTACCAGATGGTGATCCGTGGCGACAAGTTCCCGGCTGATTTTGGCCAGAAGTCGCGTGACTACGTGTTCGGCAGCTTCGATCAGGTGCTCGAAGTGGTCAAGCGCGCCGACAAGGACATCCCCGAGAAGCTGTGGATCGATCCAAGCGCCGCCGACAACGAACGCTACGTGAACATCATGCGCGAAGGCCGCATCGAGATGGCTGAAAAGGGCTTCTACGACAAGAAGGGCCTCAAGCTGGTCAAGAAGATCCGCTGCAGCGTCTACCCGGAAGCGTCAGATTGCACCCAGCCCACCGAAACTTGGTGATCGGTGGCTGAGGGCCCTCTGGGGCCCCCCAACAAAAACGCCCGCTGAGTTTGTGCTCAGCGGGCGTTTTGCTTGACCGCGGCCACGAGGGCCCAGGTCATCCAGCCATTCACAGCATGTGGACGGCTTTTCGCAGGCGTGTGATCACAGAGCCTTGAGCTCGGTGTCGACCTTGCCCAGCAGCTCG
>JBEANX010000375.1:0-9620 GCA_041165245.1 Pseudomonadota bacterium | reverse complement strand
GGCCGCTGCTGAGTCGCGCCCATCACGGGCGCGTGGGTTGAAACTCGCTGTCTGCTGTGACGCTGATCTGCATGCGGGCCAGTCGCGCCCATCACGGGCGCGTGGGTTGAAACCCGTTCATTCGCCAGGCCATGCAGGGTGGCGGCATGTCGCGCCCATCACGGGCGCGTGGGTTGAAACTATCCCACGCCCGAGCGCCTGGCGCGCATCGCGGGTCGCGCCCATCACGGGCGCGTGGGTTGAAACAGCCTGGCGCACGGCCCAGCGCTCGTCGGCCACGTCGCGCCCATCACGGGCGCGTGGGTTGAAACGCAAGGACAGCGGTGAGCGCATGGAGCCCGATGAGTCGCGCCCATCACGGGCGCGTGGGTTGAAACCCCGCTGAGCTGGAGAAAGAGCGTCAGCACGCCAGTCGCGCCCATCACGGGCGCGTGGGTTGAAACAAATTGAGGGTTTGCGCAATTGACCACGGAGAATGTCGCGCCCATCACGGGCGCGTGGGTTGAAACTGGCTCAGCTTGGGGCAGGCTGAGCACGCGCCGGTCGCGCCCATCACGGGCGCGTGGGTTGAAACTGCGTCAGGAAGTGGCCCTGCAGCTCCACGCCGGTCGCGCCCATCACGGGCGCGTGGGTTGAAACTTTGAGATCTTGTCCACAGAGATCCGTGGGCGCAACGTCGCGCCCATCACGGGCGCGTGGGTTGAAACGTGAAGAACATGCCACGGGACTTCAAGCGCTCCATGTCGCGCCCATCACGGGCGCGTGGGTTGAAACCCCCACCTCCCGCAGCCCTGAAAGGCCAGCAATGTCGCGCCCATCACGGGCGCGTGGGTTGAAACTGGCGCCACGTCGCTGGTGTATGTGCAGACTGCTGTCGCGCCCATCACGGGCGCGTGGGTTGAAACGTGGCGCATCACCGGGCAGTCGCTCTTGGGCTTGTCGTCGCGCCCATCACGGGCGCGTGGGTTGAAATAGCAGATGGTTGCTGCCACTGATGCTTGTATCCGTCGCGCCCATCACGGGCGCGTGGGTTGAAACGACCAAGCGTTCGAGCGGGTGGTCGGCCACGAAGTCGCGCCCATCACGGGCGCGTGGGTTGAAACTACATGATCCACAACAGCTGGACGCTGGCGATGGGGTCGCGCCCATCACGGGCGCGTGGGTTGAAACAGCTGGAGCCCGGCTGGTTGGAGATGTGGCAGGGCGTCGCGCCCATCACGGGCGCGTGGGTTGAAACAAGTCATCCAGCCGAGCAGCCCAGGTGCAGGCCGGTCGCGCCCATCACGGGCGCGTGGGTTGAAACTTGCCGATCTGGCGTTCGCGGGCCTCGATCCGCTGGTCGCGCCCATCACGGGCGCGTGGGTTGAAAAACAGGCATGGCTGCGTGTCCACGGGAGGAGGCCAGTCGCGCGCATCATTTGTGCCTAGGATTTGCTCTCTGAGCTAACGTCAGGAAGCGACCTAGCGTCCGACATAGACCCCATGAAAACCTTCACCTTGCATGATCTGCAAACGCGTACAGCAGATCTAATCGACCATGCCAAAGGCGGCGAAAGTTCATGGATTACCTACCAAGGCAAGCCTTTGGTCATGGCCGTGTCATGTGGTTTTGACCTGGCGGACACGCGCATGGCAACCGCCCTGGCAACGGGCCTTTATCTTCAAGAAGAGATTTCTTTGGGTAGGGCGGCCCAACTTGCACACATGAGCCGCAGTCAGTTCGTCGAACACCTGGCCAGCCTGGACACCCTGTCCTTAGGATCAGTGCCACTGAGTTGGCCAGGGACCTCGCCTTGTTTGATCGCGCAAGCCCATGAATGACGCTCAAGCCCCTGCCACCAACTGCTTGATCACCTTGATCAACTCCTCGGTGCCCACGGGCTTGACCAACCATCCGCTGGCGCCTAGCTCTCGCGCCTGATCACGGGTCGACGCCTGCTTGTCGGCACTCAGGGCCACGATGGGCGTGAAGCGCAGGCGCTCGCGCACGTGCTTGATCACTTCCAGGCCGCTCATGCCGGGCATGTTGATGTCGGTGATGACCATGTCGGGCTTGTAGCCCCGGTCGATGTGGCCCAGCGCTGTGGGGCCATCGTTGCAGGCCGTGACCGCAAAGCCCGCCATGTCCAGCGCCGATTTCAGGGACATCGTGGTCGTCAGCGAATCGTCGATGATCAAAATGGCGGTCATGGGTGCTCCATGGCAAGGCGGCACGGGGGAATGCCCATGTCAGCATCGGTGCATTGTGGTGCGAGCCTTGGGCGCCATCAAGCCCAATAGACAGGCATTTGGCGGCCAAATGTCGCGGTTGCTGCTGCCCGCTTGCCGTTTCAAGGCGCCAACAGGCGGGACCGCAGGCGGCTCAGCGAGACAGGCGTGATGCCCAGGAACAGCGCTAGGTCTTTTTGCGGGATGCGTTTGGCCAGGCCAGGCTGCTGCGCCACAAAGGCCTGGTAACGTTCGGTGGGTGTGAGGGTGAGCAGGTCGCGCTCGCGCAACTCGCGCCGCGTGGCGTGCAGCTTCCAGCCGTTCAGCAAGGCTTGTTGCCAGATGAAGCTGGCCTGGGCGGAGCCCTCCAGCCATCGGTAATCAATGCGTTCGAGCTCGCAGGGCTCCAAGGCCACACAGGCATAGCTGGAAAGCCCCCCTGGCATCAGCGCTTGCAGGCTGCAAAAGAAGGCCCCCTCACACACGAAATCATGGATCCACTCGCGGCCGTCTTCGCGCCGGTACAGCAGCTTGAGGCAGCCTTGGCGCACCACATAGAGGTGCGGGTGGGGCTGGCCGATGTCGAACAGCGTTTGCTCGCGCGTCAGGTTCACCAAGTGGATGTGCGCGTGCGCATCGTCAGGCAAGGCCGTGTCTTGGCCTGCCAGTTCGTGCAGAAGGGCGATGCTGAGCAGGGTGAACTTATCCATCGTTAATGACAGGGGTGTGGGCCAGCCTCAGCATGCGAGCATTCCAACACGTTTGAGGAGACTGAAGATGACCGTGGGTATCACCGCCGCCATGAGGCCTGAGCTGTTGCCCCCTCTCTTGGCCATGATGGGTTTGACGGCCACCGTCTGGCTGTTCATGTACGTGCGCCGCTTGGGTTACATGCTGGCCAAGGGCATCGACGCGCAAGATGTGAGCACACCCCAGAAGATGGCCGCCTTGATCCCCGAAGCTGTAGAGCGCCCGGCCAACAACCTGCGCAACCTCTTTGAGTTGCCCGTGCTGTTTTACGCGCTGTGCCTGCTGCTCACGCACATGGGCTGGGCGCAGGGCTTTGATGTGCAGCTGGCCTGGGCCTTTGTGGGCTTGCGTGCCCTGCACAGCCTGGTGCATTGCACGTTCAACTACGTCAATGCGCGCTTTGCGTTTTATGTGCTTTCCAGCCTGGCCTTGTGGGCGATGCTGGCGCGTGCCTGCCTCAGGCTTTGGGGCTGAACATCCGGGCGGCGTGCAGGCCCAGGCCCGTGGCCACGGAGGCCAGGCGGTCGCCGCGCACCGCGCGTGCTGTCGGGAAGGCCGCTTCCAGTTGATCGGTCAGCAGCTTCAAGCCGGTGGAGCCACCCGTGAAGAACAAGGCGCCAATGTCGCTGGCCTGCACACCGGCCATCTGCACGGCCTCGTGCGCGCATTGGATGATGCGGGCCATGTCGTCGCGCAGGGCTTGTTCGGCTTGCACGTCGTCAAACGGCTGGCTGAGTGATTTCTCGATCAGGTGCAGGTCAATCGCGCACTCGCCGCCGGCCGCCACGGCGATCTTGGCAGCTTCGGCTTCACCGATCAGGGCATGGCCCAAGCGCTCTGCCACCACCTTGAGCAGGCGCTGGTGGTGGCGCACATCGCCATAAAAATCGCCCATGGCTTTGAGTTCAGCCACGCGCTGCGGCTGGTAGACGGCGTTGATCAAATGCCAGGTGGTCAGGTCAAAGTACACACGGCTGGGCACAGGCCGGGGGGGCTGGCCTTGCTGGCCAGGGCCGACGCCACCAAAGCCCAAGGTGGGCATGATGGCGGCCAGCGAGACGCGGCGGTCAAAGTCGGTACCAGCCACGTGCACGCCGTGGTTGGCCAGGATGTCGCTGCGGCGGTCCAGCTTGTTGGCGCGCTGAGGGCCCACGCGCACCACGGAGAAGTCAGAGGTGCCGCCGCCGATGTCGGCCACCAGCACGAGTTCTTCGTGGTCCAGGTGCTGTTCGTGGTCAAAGGCCGCGGCAATGGGTTCGTACTGAAAGACCACGTCCTCAAAGCCGACGGCGTGGGCCGCAGCGGCCAGCGAGGCCTGGGCTTGGGCGTCGCGCTCTGTGTCGTCGTCAATGAAAAACACGGGGCGGCCCATCACCACGCGGGTGAGGCTTTGGCCGCCAGCCTGCTGGGCCTTGTCGCGCAGGTGGCGCAAGTAGCCGGTGATGATGTCCAGGTATTTCACGCCCAGGCCGTTGCCCACTTCGGTGGTCTGATCAACCATCGCCGTGCCCAGGATGCTCTTCATGGAGCGCATCAGGCGGCCTTCATAGCCGTCGATGTAGGCCTGCACCGCCGCGCGGCCAAAGGTGCGGGGCAGCTCGATCTGCGCGCCGCTGGCATCCAGGCGGTGCACGCCCGTGGGCAGGTCATCGCTGTCCGTGCAATAAAACACGGCCGTGGGCATGGTCAGGTGCTGGCCTTCGAGGGGCACCAGGCGCATCGAGGGCTGCGCGCCAGGCGCAGGGATGGCGATGGCCGAGTTGGAGGTGCCGAAGTCGATGGCGCAAAAAGTCATGGGTCGTGTTCTGGGGGCGGGGCGGGCGATTGTAGGGCCAGTGCCCAGTTTGCGCCCTTCTGCGCCCTCCCGCGCGCCCTCACACGGCCATCAGGCAAACACCCAGAGTTGCTCTTTCGGTATTTCTACCCAACGTGGGCCGGCGGGCAGGGGCTCGCGGCCATGGGCGCGCACCATGGTGTTGCCCTTGCCCAGCACGTATTCCCAGCGGTCGCCCAGGTACATGGAGGTCACCAGGTCCATGGGGATGCGGTTGGGGCCGGGACCATCGGCCAGGGCCATGCGCTCCACGCGCACCACGGCGGTGGCTTCACCACCTGCTTGGCTGTCTGCCGTGCCGCAGCGCTTGCCCCAAAGGGTGGTGTCGCCAAAGCGAAGGCAGATGTCGTCGGCACGGCGCTCTTCGATGCGACCCTTGAAGGTGTTGTTGGTGCCCATGAAGCCGGCCACGAACAGCGAGTTGGGCTGGCTGTACATCTCGGTGGGTGAGCCTTGTTGCTCGATCTTGCCGCCGTTGAGCAGCAAGATGCGGTCGGACATGGCCATGGCCTCGCCCTGGTCGTGCGTGACCACCAGCGCCGACAACTGCAGGCGGATGATCAGCTCGCGCAACCAGGCCCGGGCCTCTTCACGCAGTTTGGCGTCGAGGTTGGACAAAGGCTCGTCCAGCAAGATCACGGGTGGGTTGTACACCAGCGCACGGGCAATGGCCACGCGTTGCTGCTGCCCCCCTGAGAGCTGGTGCGGGTAACGATCAGCCAGCTGGCCCAGGCCCAGGTTCTTGAGCGCATCGGCCACGCGGTCTTTGATCTCGGCAGCGCTGACCTTGCGCAGCTTGAGGCCATAGGCCACGTTGTCGAACACGGTCTTGTGCGGCCACAGGGCGTAGCTCTGAAACACCAGGCCGAGGTTGCGGTGCTCGGCCGGCACTTCGAGGCGGGCGCTGCCATCGAACACGGGCTGGCCAGCGATCTGGATCTGCCCGGCGTGGGGCTGCTCCAGGCCGGCCACGGCGCGCAGCAAGGTGGTCTTGCCGCTGCCCGAGGGGCCCAGCAGCGAGATCACTTCGCCGCGTCGCAGGTTGAGGGACACGCCCTTGAGGATGGGGTTGTCGCCATAGGCGAGTTGCAGGTCGTGCACGCTCAGAACGGAAGGCGCAGTGGGAGCGGCTTGGAGGTCAACGGGTGGCATGGACATGGTGTGGGCTCAATCGTGGAGTTTGACGCCGAAGCGCAGGGCGAGGCACAAGCCAGCACCGACGAGGACAATGTTGATCAAAGACAGCGCTGCGACCACTTCGACCGCACCCGCCGCCATCAAGGAGACCAGCACAGAGCCGATCACTTCGGTGCCGGGCGAGAGCAGGTAAACGCCGGTGGAATACTCGCGCTCGAAGATCATGAAGACCAGCAGCCACGAGGCCAGCAGGCCATTGCGGATCAAGGGCAAGGTGACATCGGTGATCACACGGCGCGGGCTGGCGCCTGTCAAGCGGGCGGCTTCTTCGAGCTCGGGGCTCACTTGCAGCAAGGCGCTCTGGATCAGGCGCATGCCATAGGCCAGCCACACCACGGTGTAGGCCACCCACACGCTGATCAAGGTGCTGCGTGCGGGGTTCAAGAAGGGCACGAACAGGAAGACCCAGAACACGGCCAAACCCGCGAGCAGGCCGGGCACGGCCCGGGGTGTCATCACCAGGTAGTCCATCACGCGCACCAGGCCGTCGCTCTTGCGATGGGCCACCAGGCCCACGGCTGTGTAGCAGGCCACGGCCAGGCCGCCACCCACGGTGCCGATCAGGATGGAGTTGCCAATGGCGCGCACCATGGTGCTGTCTTCAAACACCTGGCGGAAGTTGTCCAGCGTGAGCACTTCCAGGATGTTGACACCCTCGCCCCAGCTCGACACAAAGGCGCGCAAGGTCACGCCCGCCAGTGGGATCAGCACCGTGAACAGCAGCCACGCAAACACCAGGCCGATGGCCACGTAGCGCCACTGGCCCAGCATCAAAGGGCGCTGTCGTGCAGCCTTGCCCTTGATGCTGGCATAGCGGTTGGCGTGTTTGAGCAAGGCGCGCTGCAGCAGCACCAAGGGCAGCGTCACGGCGATGATGCACACGGCCACGGCCGCCATCAGGTGATAAGCCGGTGTGCCCAACTTGCTGGCCAACTTGTACAGGTAGGTGGTGAGCACCAGGTGGCCTTCAGGGTCGCCCAACACCAGCGGCAGGCCGAAGATCTCGAAGCCCAAAAAGAAGATCAGCACGCCCGCATACAGCAGGGCCGGTGCGATCAAGGGCACGCTCACGTGCAGGGCCACCTTGAAGGGGTTGGCACCACTGATGCGCGCGGCCTCTTCCACGTCAGAGCCCAGGTTGCGCAGGGCAGACGAGGCGTACAGGTACACATGCGGCACGTGGGTCAGCCCCGCCACCACGGCGATGCTGAACAAGGAGTAGATGTTCCAGGGCACCTCACCCAAGAACTGGCGGGCCCAGACCGACACAAAGCCCACCGGCCCCATGGCGACCACATAGCCAAAGGCCAGCACCACGGGCGAGATGAACACGGGCACCAAGAGCAGTGGCTCCAGCCAGCGGCGGCCGGGCAGGTCCGTGCGCACCATCAGGAAGGCCAGCGCCGAGCCCAAGGGCAGCGAGATGGCGGCCATCCCGACGGCGATGCAGATGGAGTTGCGGCCCGCCACGTAAAAATCGTCATCGGCAAAGATGAAGCGAAAGGCGTCCAGCGTGGCGCTGGCGCCCGGCAAGAAAAAGGCGTTGGACAAAAAGCTCTGGTAGACGATGAGCAGCAGCGGCGTCAGCACCAGGGTGGCCAGCACAGCCATGACGGCCAGGCGTGGCCCCGCATAGGGCAGCTTTGGAAGCTTGGGCAACATGGCGGCGAACATGTGCAAGCCACGGGGCGGGCGAACCCGCCCTGCCTGCTGGGCATGGGGCCTCAGGGCAGTGGCGGGCGTGCTCATTTGGGGGCCTTCACGCTGTTCCATTGCTTGAGGAAGTCAAGCCGCTTGGATTGGTCCAGGTAGGTCAGCAGCGCAGGCGCAATGGGGATGGGCTTGAGCGCCGTGCCCAGCGATGCCTTCAAGCCGCTGATGGTGGTGTCCCCTTGCACATCGCTGCGGATGGCAAACAGATCGGCCTGGTTGGCAATGACCGTCTGGCCGCGTTGCGAGAGCACGTACTCCAGCCACACCCTGGCCGCCGCCACATGCTTGGCTTGCTTGGCGATGAAGGTAACGCGGCTGAACACCAGGTTGTAGTCTTGCGTGAAGGCCACGCCGATGCTCGGGTCCTTGGCCGCACGCACCAGGGCGTAAGAGCCAATCATGTTGTAGCCGATCAGGTTCTCGCCCGAGGCGATGCGCTCCAACATCGTGCCCACCGAGGTCTGCACGCGCACACCAGACTGGCCCATGGCCTTGGCCAGCTCCCAAAAGCCCGCGTTGTTGGCCAGGGCGTCCTGGCTGTGCAGCATGAAACCCACGCCCGATTTTTCAGGGTCGTAGGTGGTGACCTTGCCTTTGAACTTCTCCAACTTGGTGGTCAGCAGTTTGGTGAATTCGGCGTGCGTTTTGGGCACCTCGGCGGCATCGACCAGGCGCTTGTTGTAGACGATGCCGATGGGCTCGAAGGTGGTGCCAAAGGCTTCGTTCTTCCAGATGGACCACTCGGGCAGCTTGCTGGTGTCGGACAGCTTGTAGGGCTGCGCATAGCCGTCATTCACCAGTTTCACCGCCTGGTCCATCGAGGAGGACCACACCACATCCGCCGACGCGCCCACGGCGCTCTCCGAAATGAATCGGTTGTAGACCTCGGTCGAGTTCATGTCGTGGTACTCGACCTTGATGCCCGGGTAGAGGGCTTCAAAGTCCTTGATCAGCGGGCTCACCTGCTTTTGGTCGGTGGTGCTGTAGATCACGACGGTGCCTTCGGCTTTCGCCTTGGCAATGTCAGCGGCCGACTGGGCCTGGGCCACACAGGCAAAGCTGGTGGCGGCCACAGCGGCAGCCAGCACGAGGGTGCGGCGCGTGAAGGATGGGGTCATGGTGTCTCCTCGATGGAAGGGGTGAAACGTGTGCCTGGCTCAGGCTGGATCAGAAGCGGTGCTGAATGCCGATGCCCAGGCCGCTCTGGTGGCTGTCCACCGGGGTCTGGTCACGGAACACGCCGGTGAGGGTGTGCTTGTTGCCGTCAGAGCCCGACGTGGCCACCGCGGCCGTGGCATACAGCCAGGTGCGCTTGGACAAGTTGTAGTGCACCTTGCCGGCCAGCATCATTGGGTCGGCATCCGTGCCGTGCTTGTTCTCGTAGTACACGCCGCCAAAGGCGGTGACGTTCGTGCTCACCGGGGCGCTCAGGCCCAGCCAGTAAAGGTCGCTGATGAAGCGTGGGTTGCTGGCCGTGATGGCGCCCACGGGGCTGCGCTTGGTGTCGCGCACACCGGCAAACACCTTGAAGCCTTCAAAGGCATAGGTGCCCGAGACCACCACGCTGCGGTTGCGCGTGGAGGCGGACGCCGTGTCGGTGGCGGCACTGCGGCCATCGTCATACGAGATCTGCGCCGACAAGGGGCCGGCGTCATAGCCCAGCGAGACACCGCGGTTGGTGTTGGCATTGAAGGAGCTGGCCATCTCGCCCAGGCCCAGGTTCACGCCCAGCTTGAAGTTGTCGTACTTGCCCAGGTAGCGGATGCCATTGCTGATGCGGCTGGTGAAGCCCGAGGCTGGCACGGTGGCGGTGCCCGTGACCCAGGAGTACTGCGGCGCATAGCCCATGAAGTCATGGCCGATGGTGAAGTCATAGACCACGGTGGACATGCGGCCCAGCGCCACACTGCCCAGGCCC
>JBEANX010000374.1:0-11884 GCA_041165245.1 Pseudomonadota bacterium | reverse complement strand
TGCACGCAGGCCAGCAAGGCCTGTTTTCCACCCGGTATGACTACGTCCGCGCCGGCAACATCGGCACATCCCCAACACCCGGCAAGCTTCCAGCAGGCAGAATCCCAACCATCGCAGCCCTCCAGCTAGGGATGGCCTGCACACTCCTCCACACGTATCCTCAGGGGCGCATGAACTTTCCTTCTATGCTGCGCAATGTGCTGCTCACGGGCATGGTCATGCTCGCCGCTTGGGGCGTGGGCCACTTTTGGCCTGAGCACGCTTACTTCATCCGCCATTTCTTCCGCGAACTGCTGCGAGCCCTGCTGTGATCAAGATTTCTGTTGCCTCGTACAACAACACGCCCAACACGCAAGGCCTGGCCTTCACCTTCGATGAATTGGGCGGCACCATCGGTCGGGCCGACACCAACCAGCTCATCCTGCCCGACCCAGAGCGGTCGATCTCGCGGGTGCACGCACAGGTGGTGTTCCGCAATGGGCGCTTCAGCCTGATCGACAAGGGCTCCAACCCCGTCAGCGTCAATGGCAAGGCTTTGGGCAATGGCGCCGAGGCCACCGTCCAGGCGGGTGACCAACTCCAGATCGGTGGCTACCTCCTGCTGGTCGAATCGGCACTGGGTGGCGCCAGCGTGGCGCCCGTGGCTTGCGCTCCTGCGCCTGCAGCCGCACCGGTTGGTGATCCATTTGCCGGTTTCTGGTCACCCACACCAGCGCCTGCTGCCTCGCCCTTTGGCGCACCCAGCGCCGCCCCGCGGTCCGCGCCTGTGGCCAGTGCTGGCGGCATCCCCGCTGATTGGGACCCGTTTGGCAGCCCTGCCCCCGCCCCGGTGGTGGCCAGCCCAGCACACAGCAGCAACAGCAGCGACCCGCTGGGCATGTTCGGCCAGCCCTCTGCTTCGCAGATGGCAAAAGCCAGCGAAAGCTCGATCGACAGCCTTTTTGGCCTGGGGGCGCCCACCGGCCAAGACCCTTTCAGCCAATCGCCACTGGGCACCGGCTTGGGTGGCCCCAACACCGCCAACGACCTTGACCCACTGCGCGCCCTGGGCTTGGCCAAAGACCCAGGCATGGCAGCGATGTCAGACCAAGGCTCCGACCTGAACACGCCCTTTCTGGCACCTGCAAGCACCCCCTCAAAAGCGCCCGTGGCTGCGCCGGCAAGCACCGACCCATTTGCCAGCTTGGGCATGGCCCCTCCTGCACCATCGGGCTCGTTCGGCACTGGTGGTGGAGGTGGTGGTGGCGCCATGCTGCTGCCGGATGATTTCGACTTCCTCAGCCCCACGCCGGCGCCAAGCCCTGCGCCTGCGGCTTCCTTGGCACCCGCCCCCACCGCCGTGGTGGCAGCGCCGCCCGCTGCCGCCGTGCTACCACCCTCGCCCAGCGGCGCGGTGGTGTCCTGGGGTGAAACGGGTTCGGTCGAAGGCCGCACCTTGATCAAGCCCAAGGCGCGCGCCGTTGCTGATGCGCCCGCAGCGACCGCTTTCGGGGCGCCCATGGCCCCATCGCCCGCCAGCGCCCCTGCACCCGCAGCTGCGACGCAGCCAGCCTTTGCTTCCCCCATCGCACCCACCCGCCACCTGCCCCAAGGGGATGAGGCCCGAGCGCTGCTGCAAGCCTTCAAGGAAGGCCTGGGCACGCCCACCGTGCAGATCGACGCGCTCACACCAGATGTGATGCGACTGATCGGCCAGTTGCTGCATGACTCAGCCCAAGGCACGGTCGACCTGCTGGTGGCCCGCGCGGCCCTCAAGCGCGAGGTTCGCGCCGAAGTCACCATGATCGTGGCGCAAAAGAACAACCCCTTGAAGTTCTCGCCCACGGTCGAAGTCGCGCTGAGCCACCTGCTGAGCCCGCCCCAGCGTGGCTTCATGCCCGCCAGCCAGGCCATGCAAGACGCCTACGACGACCTGCGCGCCCACCAGTTCGGCTTCATGGCCGGCATGAAGGCTGCGCTTGACGGCGTGCTCAAGCGCTTTGACCCGGCCCAGCTCGAAGGCAAACTCACACAAAAGTCGATGCTGCAATCGCTGCTGCCCGCCACACGCAAGGCGCGCATGTGGGAGGTCTTCCAGGAGCTGTATGCCCAGATCTCGGCCGAAGCCAGCGATGACTTCCACGAACTGTTCGGCAAGGCCTTCCTCAAGGCCTATGAGGCCCACATCGACGAGCTCCACAATGAGCGCGACCGCCACCAGCGCTGAGCACCACCCCTTGGAACTCGACATCGCCATCCTGTCCCGCCAAGGCGGGCGCCATTACAACGAAGACGCCTGCGGGCACTGGAACTCTGACCAGCACCTCGTGTGCGTCATGGCCGACGGTGCGGGCGGGCATGGGGGCGGTGACATCGCCTCGCGCCTGGCCGTGCAGCACGTGCTGGAGCGCTTCGTGGCCCAGCCGCATGCCGATGCTGCCTTGGCGGCTGAGACCGTGCGCAGCGCCAACCAGGCCATCGTCTCGCAGCAACTGCCGGGCACCGTGCAAGCGCACATGCACAGCACGCTGGTGCTGCTGGCCATCGATTTTGAGAACCTCACGGCCGCCTGGGCCCATGCGGGAGATTCCCGCCTGTACTGCTTCCGCCAGGGGCGCTTTCTGATGCACACGAAGGACCACAGCTTCGTGCAAAGTCTGGCCGATTCAGGCTTGATCCAGCCAGAGGACATGAAGACCCACCCTCAGCGCAGCGAGCTGATCTCGGCGCTGGGCACGCCTGCGGCTGACTTGTCGGTGGACCACAGCCCTTCGCCCTGGGTGGTGGAACCTGGCGATGTCTACATGTTGTGCACCGACGGCCTGTGGGAGTACGTGGACGGCACCCACATGGCACACCTGCTCAGCCTGGCCTCAGGCCCTCAGCACTGGCTGGAAATGCTGGAGCAAGAGGTGCTGCGCGCGGCCGCTCACAAGCCCAGACATGACAACTACAGCGCCGTGGCGATCTGGACCACGCCGTGATGCCGGCATCAGCGCCACGCGTCTGCGATTGAAAGCCGCCATGAAAAAACCCGGCCAAGGCCGGGTTTTGTTCGTGCGTCAAAGCTGCAGTCAGCAGCCTGATCACCCTCAGTTCTGACGGCCGATCTCGACGCGGCGGTTCTCGGGCGACATGGGGTTGGATGCGTTCTTGGGGCGGGCTGCACCCACGCCTTCAGAGATCAGCATTTGCGCTTCGGCACCCTTTTGCACCAGGTAAGCCTTGACGGCCTCTGCACGCGAGCGCGACAGCGACAGGTTGCCGGCCTGCGAGCCCGAGGCATCGGCATGACCCACCACGCGCACCTGGCGGCCAGAGCCACGCTTGGAGCGCAGCACATCGGCGAACACATCGAGCTGGCGCTTCAGGCCATCAGGGATCACCGAGGAGCCCAGGGCGAAGGAAGAGGCAGGCAGCGAATAACGAACCGCGGGCTTGAAGCCCATGCACTTGAAGCCGCTGGCTTCCAACTCCTTGCAGGCGTCTTCTGGGAAGAGGCCTTCTTTGATGTCAGCAGCGCTGGGCACTTTGGTGCCCAGGTCTTGAGCCTGATCCGTGGAGGCTTCAGCAGCTGGCGACGAGGCGGCTGCCTCCTGGGCCAGGGCCTGGGTGTTGAATGCGGCCATCAAGGCCAGTGAGATCAGGGCGTGAGTGGGTGTGAATTTCATGGCGGACTCCCGTTTCGGTGTGGGCCAGGCAGGTCATCACCTGTCTCCCAGCCATCAAGATCGTCATCATAGGCGCTCACATGCGGCATGGAAGCACCAATTTTAGGGGGGACGCCCAAGCCCATCAACACAAGCGCACGGCCGCCCTGGACGCATGCGCCAGCACCGCCCGCACACCAAACTGGCACAGCAAATCAGCCAGCGTGGCGTTCAAGGGCCATTCGGTGACCAGCAGGCGGCTGCCGGCGCCGTCCTGGTCGTCCATCACCACATGGGGCAGGTCGGCCACCACACCATCGCCGCCTTCCAAGGTGTCGGCCAAAACCAGCCAGGCGGGGTGTCCCCACAGCAAGGCATCGCCATCGGCCCGAGTGAGCGGCTCGCGGTATTCGAGCCAGCTCAAAGGGTCTGAGCCAGGGCCGTAGGGCTGGCGCAACACAAAGCGGGGTGCGACCATCTGCAAGGCAGTGCCCGCGGCAGCTCGACAGGCATCCCACGCCGCTTGGGTCTGCGGCAGCAAAGCACCCTGGCGGTCAAAAAACTGCTGCAGGTTGGGGCACGCCAAAAGCTGCGCGCCGCTGGGCTTGATCTGCTCGACCAAGGCGCCCAGGGCGGCGATGGAAAGCTCGTCCAATTGGATGCCTTCGTGAACGATGACGTGGGTGAGCAGCGGGGCTTCGTCGTCGCTGGTGGACATCAGTGCGGCGGCCAGCGCCGGGCTCACGCGGCCCGCTGCAAGGTCTTGCGCCAGCTCGGCCCATGAGAGGTCAACCAGGGTGATGGCGGCCAACTGATCGGTGTCCAGGCGGCGCAAAAGCCAATCAGCGCCTCGCCAGAGCGATTCAAACGCCTGCCAGCGGGCGTCGTGCAGCAAGGCCGTCAATGCGGCCGCCAGGGCTTGGTTGACGACCTCGATCAGGGCCTCGCTTTGCGCAGGGGCTTGCGGGGCCAAGCTGGGCGACACCATGCGTGCGACCCATTGATCCAGCACCGAAGCTGCGGCATTGGCAGCTGAATTTGCGGGTGCTGGTGGTGAAACAGGGCGCCCCAGCAAGCGCTCGATGTCGTCGGCGGCGCTGGCCGCGTTTGAGGCGGAGGGCAAGGCCGTCGGCGAGGCTGCGGACGCGTTCGGCGTGGGATGCACAGCACCTGCAGAAGGTGCGCTCTGCCACGCCCGCACGATGCGCGCTGCCCCCTCGAACTGCGCCGGGTCACGCAGTTGGCGGCGCAAGGCCATGAGTTGCTGTAACAAAGGCACGTGCTGCACCAACTCATCGGGGTGCATGGCCTCAAAGCCTTGAGGGCTCACCGGGCCCACGGCGGTGTGCACCACCGGCACGCATTGCGCCATCAGGGCATCGAACTTCTCCAGGGTCAAGGCCGCGGGGCGGGCTGCGCGTTCATGCGTCTCTCGCGCATGTTCGGGTGACAACTGCCCGTCCCAACGGCCCAGCACCACCACGCGGGCCGGGCGGCCCTCGGCCTCTCGCTTCTGCGCGGCAGCGCCAGCCACTGACCAGGTCATTTCGGTGCGCAAGCTCATTGGATTTCCTCAGAAGAGAACAGGGCCGCACCGAACACATCGGGGCAGGCATCGCCTTGCGGGCATTGCGGCTGGCCGGCAAAGGGCGAGGTGCCCGTGGGCTTTTGGCGCAACAAGGCCAGGGCCTGCTCACCCACCGGGTATTCGCCAAAACCGCCGTCCATCTTCATGTGGGCTTGCTTGAAATCACGTGGGTGCTCGGAGACGATGACCAGGAAGTGATCGGTGCCTGCCGGGCCCGCAGTGTCCATGGGCCAACTGGGCTGAGGCAGCACCAGGATCTGCCCGGCTTTGATGCGGTTGTCCTTGCCCATGGTGTTGGGGAACAGGCGCATGAAGGCACCTTCGGTGCTTTGCAGCAGCACGTAGACATAGCCTTCCTTGGCCGAACTCACCTTGAAGCCCAGCCGGTCCTTGCCAATGCGGAACTGGGGCTTGCTGGGCATGGCCTCGACCTGAAAGCTGGTGTCGGCCATGGCCACGATGCGGCGGAACTCATTGAGCGGCTCGAAAGGGCCGTCCAGCTTGGGGGCCAGTTGTGGCGAGGCGGGCGCGGAAGGCACGGAGGCAGCGCTGTTCTCCAAAGGCGCAGAGGCCACAGCAGGTGGCGTGGTCGGAGCCACCACTGCGGCAGATGACGCTGCAGCTGTGGCCACAGACGCCGCCGCCTGTCCCTGCAGGGCGCTCGCGTTCTGAGCAGCCGGCGGGCCACCCAGCACCATCCAGGCTGCGCCGCCCAAGAGGACCAATGCACCCAAGCCGCCAGCCACCATCAAGCCGGTCTTCTTGCTGGAGCCAGAGGTTTTGCCAGGCAGCTCAGCCAACTTGGCGGCCGAGGCCCCACTGGGCTTGGCCACCGTTGGCATGGCTGCCACGGGCATCACCGTGCGTTGGCTGGCGGGCACCGCAGCGTCCAGACCCAGGTCGGCGCGCAAGGCGGCGATGTTGGGTGTGCGCTCGTCGGGCTTGACCTTCAAAGCGTGGTCAATGGCTTGCAGGAAGCGATCGCTGTAGCGGCCCTTGGCCACTTCGGCCAGGGGCTGGTAGTTGTCGTTCATGAGCCGCCCCACCGAGGTGGGTGGCGTCTTACCAGTGATGGCGTTATAGACCAGGGCGGCCAGGGCGTAGACGTCTGTCCAGGGGCCTTGCTTCATGCCGGGCACTTCGGCGTATTGCTCCACGGGCGCATAGCCTGGCTTGAGGATCACCGTGAGCGCCTGGGTCATGTCGCCGATCACGCGGCGTGCGGCGCCGAAATCCAGCAACAAAGGGCGCTGCGTGCCCTTGAGCAAGATGACGTTGTCAGGTGCGATGTCGCGGTGGTAGCACTGCTCGGCGTGGATCACCTCGAGCGCTTCGGTCAAGGGTGCCAGCAGGCCCGTGAGCCAGGCCTCGTCGGGCGGGCCGCCGAGGTCCTTGAGGGTGTCTTTGAGCGTCACGCCTTCGTAAAAGGGCATGACCATGTAGGCCGTGCCATGGGCCTCCCAGAAGCGGTAGACCTTGACCAAGGAAGCGTGATCGAACTGCGCCAGCAAGCGGGCCTCGTTCACGAAGCTGGACAGGCCGGCCTGGAAAGTCTCTCGGTGTCGCTCAGATTTGACCGAGACCGTCTGACCACCACCCCGCGAGGCCAGGGCCGAGGGCATGTATTCCTTCAAGGCCACGCGGCGCTGCAAGGAGTGGTCCCAGGCCAGGTAGACGATGCCAAAACCGCCTTCGCCGATCACGCCCTGGATCTCGAACTCGCCGAGGTAAGTGCCCACGGCCAGCGCGTTGTGGAACTCATGGGCTGCAGGCAGCGCGGCCGACACCGCAGGCGCGGAAGGCACAGATGCGGTTGCCGTGGGCAAAGGCACAAGAGCAGCAGGGGCAGCGGCGGGCACAGGCGCCACACCCGAAGCACCGCTACCGGCCAAGGGCGATGCCGCCGGGCGGATGATGGTGCGGTCGTCCTGATCGTCTTGATCGATGTGGTCTTGGCTCATGCTGGATTGTAGGAAGGCTCGCCAAGTTGCGAGGCGCCTGCGTGCAGGCCAAAGAGGGCGTCGAACCAACGCTGAGTGGGCAACCCACGCGAGACCATCACGCGGGCGTCGTCGGGTGCGTCACACCACCACAGGGCCAGGCCACGCCGTTGCTGGGCCACTTGAAGGGCCAGGGTACGGGCCAATTCCAGGCGTCGGGGTGCCGCAAGCATGAAGCCAGGCCCACCATTCATGTGCAAGGTGTCGAATACATCACTCAGGCTGGCTGAGCTTTGTGGGGGAGTGTCCGGCAGCAAGTCGATGATGGTGTCTTCGGGATCGAAAGGTCGTGGTTGCGGCATGGGTTGTTGCAGCAAGGTTTGCTCCAACTGGTCGAGCATCCAATCCTCATGCAGGGCGTCGGCTGCCACGTCGTCCAGGTCATGCAACCAGGCCAGCAGCGCATCGAGGTCTCTCGCCTCGGTAGGCAGGCTGGGCTGCTCGCACGCCAGGGTGAGCGGGAAATAGCGCCCCACTTTGTCGACCGAGGGCATGAGCACGCCCGACCACGCGGTGGAGGTGGGGCTGAGCGCACCGGGCAGCAACACAAAACGCCACACCGGGCTGCTCAGGTAGGCCTGCAGCCAGCCGTCGTCACGCATGCGGACACGGGCCAACTCGGCACCCAACCAGTCGTCCCACACATCGACAAAGGCAGTGGGCAAGCGGCGCTGGGCGAAGTCACCCAGCGAGGGCAGCTTGCCGTACCAGCCCGCATGGCGAACAGAGCCGCCAATCACAGCGCCCCCGGGCAGCGGAACTGCTGGATCTCGCGCAAGCGGAAGGGGTTGAAGACGCTGTTGGCCGTGACCTCCAGGCGGGCCCGTTTGCCATCGAGGTTGAGCGTGACGATGAACTTCTCAGGCTGCTGTGGCACGGCCTGCACGTCAAAACGATCGAACATGCGGAACAGCGCCCAAGGGCCATCGAACTGCAAGGGCGCGCCGCCACCGCTCAAACGCACTTGCGAGGACACCCGCGTGCTGGGCCAGCTCAAGCTGGCGGGCGCGCTGGTGGGGCCCGTGAGCTTGAAGGCCTGCCCATCGACATCGAGCGTGACTTCCTTGAGGCCATCGGCCAACTCCACCGCACGCACATCCAGGCGGAAGGAAGGCGCACGCCCACCGCCCCGGAAGAAGACCTCGCGGATGCGAGCCGCGCGTTGGAAGTCTGCCAAAGCAGCGGCCGCCACGGGCTTGCTGCCATCGGCCAAGGGCTTGAAGGACCAGGGGTTGGTGCCGGTGTCGACCAAGCTCACCAGCTTGCGCTGATAGAAGTCATCGAGCATGCCTCCGGTGCCAAAGAGCTGGCCGAAGTCCTCGGGCATCACGTCGGCCTTGGAGCTCGGCGCAAAGGGGTAGCGCCCCGCCACGGCCCGCGCACAGAAATCGGTGATGGGCTTGAGTTCGGTGGTCAGGCTGGCGCGTTCGGCCACGCGGCTTTGGGAGGCACCGGCGTCGGCCAAGGTCTCCAGCATCGAGCGGATCGGCTCGGGCTGCAGGCCTGCCGCGGCCTTGAGGCGGTCAGCGCCACCGCCGCCTGCGGGCGGCGCGGTCTTGCTCTTTTGCGCGGCATCGACCGCCGAGAGCTGCACATAGACCTCGTTGAACATCTTCATGATGTCTTCGATGGGTGCAGGTTGGCCTTCCACCAAGCGGCGCACCGGCAGGAAGTGGTCATCGACCATTTTCTCCAGCGGGCCTGCGGCGCCTTCGGTCGCGGGGGCTGGCTGCCCACCGGCCAGGGCCGCCAGTTCCTTCTTGGCCGCATCGGCCTTGGCGTCGAGCTTGCCGGCCAGGCTGTCGGTCGCGGCCGGCGCTTGCACCAGGGTGGTCTCGCGGGCCACACCGCGCAGGTAAGCGGCCAGGGGCGAATCCACACCAGCCAGGATGCGGGCCGTTTGCAGGCTGCGATCCAGGCCGCCCAGCTTGATCAGGCGCACATCGGCCAGGTAGGCGTCCCAGGTCTTGATGTAGTCCTCAAAGTAGAGGCGGCGCACACGGTCGGTGAGTTCGCGGCCCAGGGCTGCATCTTTCAGGCGCGAAGCAGCGGCAGCGCCACCGCCCGTGCCCATCACCCACGATTCTTCAGCAGCCAGTTGCAAGGTGGCTTTCTGCACGGCCGGCTCCAGTGCCTTGCGGAAGCCATCACGCGTGTACAGGCCCGGGATGCCTTTGGTCAAAGGCTCGCCACTGGTGCGCACAAACACCTGGGGCGCTTGCGGGCCACCGGCCCCCGCCACGGTGAAATCGGGGATGCCGCTGGCCAGTTGCTGGCGCTTGAGGCGGCTGTAAATGCGGTACTCCAGCGGGTAGGCGGCCAGCATGTCACGCACGCTGCTGACCAACGCTGGATCCATCGGCACGATGGGGCGCGGTGCACCGCGGGCCAGCATGGCGTCGAGGTGGCTGTTGAGTGCCTGGCGTTGCTCGGGCGAAAGGCCTTGCAGGTTGACGTCCCAGTCGAGCGTGATCCAAGGCTTGAGGGCCTGGGCCTCGAACTGCTCGGGCGTGTAGAGCATGAGGTAGCCCTTGAGCGCCTCGTAGGCCAGCTCCAGGTTGTCGCGGTTCACAGCGCGCAAGCGCTCTTCCAGGCGCTTGGCCACCCGCGGCATGAAGGCGTGGTCCAGCAGGCGGTCGTAAGCGATCTGGGCCGAAGCATCGAGCTTGTGGCCCTGGTACAGGCCCAACGCATTCAGCAAGGGTGGGTCCATCAAGCCAAAAGTGGCAGGCACAGCGGCAGCGCGCACTTGCGTGAGCACCTGCGGCAGCGGCGAGACATCGCCATTGCTGGCGGTGGGCACATCGGCCACGGCCTTTTGGAGCGCAGGCAGGCGGGCATCGACATCGGCGATGTAGGCCTTGTTGCGCGCAAAGCTCACCAACCAACCTGCCGTCAAGGCGATGGTGAACACGCCCATGGCGGCCATGGCGCCGGTGCGCAAAAAGCGGCGGCGGCGCTCTTCCTTGAGGTTGATGCCAACCAAGCCTTGCTCGGCAAACACCACCTCTTTGAGCAGGCGCTGCAAGAAGTAGCTGCGGCCACGGCCAGCGATGGTGGCCGACACACGGCGGTCCACCCCGAAGGTGCGCGCCAGGGTGCCCAGCACGCGATCAATCGGCGTGCCCTCTTGCGTGCCGCTGGTGAAGTAGACACCACGCAGCAAGGCGGCCTCGTCCAACTGCCCACCACTGGTGAAGACCTGATCGAGGAAGGCACCCAGCACGGTTTTGATGGACGCAAACTGCTGCGGGAAGGCAAAGATGGCGGCGCGCTTGAGCACATCGTGCTCGGTCTGCATGCGGTCGAGGATGCGCTCGCGCAGGCGCTTTTCCAAAGCCTCGTATTGCGTGCCAAAGGCCTTGAGCGGCTCGCCCACTGGCTGGCCCGGTTCGTGGTCGAAGCTGAAGCCCCAGACCTGGGCGCGCTCTTCCTGGCCCAGGGCCTCGAAGCATTCGTTGAAGCCTGCGATCAGGTCAGCCTTGGTGACCAGCACATACACCGGCGGGCGCACGCCAAGCTTGGTGTGCAGTTCTTGAATGCGAGCGCGCAGCTTGGCCGCGTGCTCCACCCGCTCGTTGGGGCTTTGCTGAAGCAGGTCTTGCACGTTCACCGTCAGCATCACGCCGTTGATGGGGCGGCGTGGACGCGTCTTGCGAAGCAGCGAGAGAAATCCGTCCCACGCGGCCGCATCGGTTTGCGCGTCGGATTCTTGCGTGGTGTAGCGGCCGGCCGTGTCGATGAGCACGGCCTCGTCGGTGAACCACCAATCGCAATTGCGCGTACCGCCCACGCCCTTGATGCCGCCCTGGGCGCCCTGCCCCAGTTTGTCAGCCAAGGGGAAAGTCAAGCCCGCATTGAGCAAGGCCGTGGTCTTGCCCGAACCGGGTGCGCCAATGAAGATGTACCAGGGCAACTCATAGAGCATCTGGCCGCTGGCGAACAGGCCGGCCTTCTTGCCGCCCGGTGCTTTTTGCAGCACCTCGGTGGCTTCCTTGAAGCGGGTTTGCAGCGTGGCCACTTCCTTGTCGGCCGCGCTGGGGCCAGCGCTCATGCCTTGCAGCAGCGCATCGTTGGTGCGTTTGCGCTGCCAGGCTTGGTAGCCCAGCCTGGCGGCCAGCCCCAGCCAGATGAGCGCCAGCACCAGGGCGCGGGCCCACCAGGGGCCCAGGGGGCGAGCGTCGGCAATGGCAATGAGCGGGCCCACCCACCACACCAGCGCTGACAGCGCCAGCAGGCCCAACACCACCCAGAACAGGCGGCTCTTGAAAACATCAAGCAGTTTTTTCATGCGTGCAACTCAATGGCTGGGCGGGCTTCAGGAGCCCGACTGCACAAACAGGGTGACCTCGACGCGGCGGTTGCGCGAACGCCCGGCCGGGGTGTCATTGGGCTCGACGGGCTCAGCGTCGGCGCGGCCCTCGGCGCGCAGGCGCTCAGGCGGCACGGCGGTGGCCAGGAAGGTTTTGACGGCGTTGGCACGCTCTTGCGAGAGGTGCCAGTTCGAAGGGAAGCGCACCGAGCGAATGGGCTGGTTGTCGGTGTGGCCTGTGACCAGCACCTGGCCCTTCACGCTGTTGAGCGCTGCCGCGATGCGCGCAAGCAGGGGCTGCACGCGGGCATCGATGTCAGCGCTGCCCGGCTCGAAAAAGCCATCGCCCTTGATG
>JBEANX010000373.1:0-6640 GCA_041165245.1 Pseudomonadota bacterium | reverse complement strand
AGGGGGCGATCAGCACCGTGAAGTCTGTCAGGGCTCGCAGCATGCCAAAGCGCACCTTGCCGCGCAGATGCGCGTGTAGCGCAGAGGCAATGAAAACGAGCAGGACCCAGTGGCGGGTCTCCAGTGGCCAGAGATGGTGGAGCAAGTTCATGGGCGCTGCGGATATGTCAACCCCCCCATTGTCCCGCCAGATTGACACTGCAGCCGGCTACAGTCACGGCTCTTGCGATTTGTCGTGCAATGTTTGGGGTTCAGGGTGTGGATTGCTTGGGTCAGGCGTTTTGGGGTGCTCGTGCTGCTGCTCTCAGCAAGTGCCTGTTTTGCCGCGCCCGATGAGGTGATGGCCTCTTTGCGGCAAGCGGGCATCCCCGAGGCCCATGTGGGGCTGATGGCGCAGGCCGTGGACGAAGGTGCTGCACCATTGGTTGCGCACAATGAAGCCATGGTCTACACGCTGGCCTCAACCACCAAGCTGGTCACCACCTTGGCTGCGCTGGAAACACTGGGGCCGCGCTTCAAGTGGCAAACCCGTGCCTACCTCATGGGGCCGCTCAAAGACGGCGTGCTGCAAGGCGACTTGCTCATCGTGGGCGGTGGCAATGCGCGCTTGAGCGTCGAGGATGTTTCCAAGTGGTTTGCGCACATGCAGGCCAAGGGCTTGAAGTCGATCCAGGGCAACATCGTGATCAACCGCGGGGCCTTTCAGACCAAAGCCAGCGACCATGCTGGCACGCCGGTGCCCAGTGCGGCCAACCCTCACCATGCTTGGCCCGAGGCGCTGGTGCTGGACGAAGGCGTGCTGACCATCGATGTCGCGCCCCCTGTGTCAGCGCGGCCCGACGAGTTGGTGCTGAGCATGCAACCACGGCTCGATGGCGTCGAGTTCCTCAACCTGGCCAAGGTTCGGCGCGTCAAATGTGGTGCGCTGCGAGAGCCATTGACGGCCTCGCTGGAAGAGCTTTACCAGCCGGTGCGCATCGTGGTGCAGGGGGAGTGGGCGCCGGGCTGCTCGCCCAACCGCCTGCAGATCGCCAACCCGCCAGGCAGCCGCTTTGTGCCCTTGGCCATCGCCGCAGCGTGGCGCGATGCGGGTGGCAGTTTGTCTGGGCAGGCGGTGCAGCCTGAGGCGGCCTATGCGCCGGTGAGCCTGGCCAAAGGCACCAAGCCCTTTGCCGTGCATGAATCAGCCGGCTTGCCCAGCTTGTTGCGCGACATGAACAAATGGAGCAACAACCTCATGGCGCGTCACTTGATGCTCTCGATGTGCAAAGGCTTTCCCAGCAAGCCCGCCACCTTGCCTGATGCTCGCAAGCGTGTGGCCGAGTGGCTCGCCAAGCGAGGCTTGAGCCGCAGTGACCTGAGCATCGACAACGGCTCTGGCCTCTCGCACGAGGAAAAGGGCAGGGCCATGGCCATGGTGCAGTTGCTGCGCCAGGCATGGGGGGCACCCTACGCAGGTGACTTGCTCAAGTCTTTGCCCGTGGCAGGTGAGGACGGCACCTTGAGCGCGCGCATGAAAAGCTCGATCGCCAAGGGCAAAGCCTTTCTCAAAACGGGCACCTTGACCGACACCCGTGCCTTGGCGGGCTACGTGCAAGCCCGCAGTGGCAAAACCTATGCGGTGGCTGCCATCATCAACGACCCAAAGGCTGGCAAGGGCGTGGCCGCCCTCGATGCCTTCATCGCCTGGATCGTGGACAACGGCTGAGGGCGCTTCCAGTGTTTTTTTACTTGTCGAGGCCGCCCAGGCACAGGTACTTCATCTCCAGGTAGTCCTCCAGGCCGTGACGGGCGCCTTCGCGGCCCAGGCCTGATTGCTTGACGCCCCCAAAGGGCACCTCGCAGGTCGAGATGAGGCCAGTGTTCACGCCCACCATGCCGTACTCCAGCCCTTCGCCCACGCGGAAGATGCGGCCCACATCGCGGCTGTAGAAGTAGCTGGCCAGGCCAAACTCGGTGTCGTTGGCCATGGCAATGGCTTCGTCTTCGGTCTTGAATTTGAAGACGGGTGCGACGGGGCCGAAGATCTCTTCGCGGGCCAGGCGCATCTCACGCGTCACATTGGCCAGCACGGTGGGCTGGTAGAACGCGCCACCCGCTTGGCTGGCGCGTTGGCCACCCACCACCACTTGGGCGCCCTTGTCGGTGGCGTCCTTCATCAGTTCTTCCACCTTGGCCAGGGCGTCGGTGTCGATCAGGGGGCCTTGCATCACGCCGGCCTCAAAGCCGTTGCCCACTTTCAGTTCTGCCACCTTGGCGGCCAGCTTGCTCACAAAGGCGTCGTACACGCCTTCTTGCACCAGCAGGCGGTTGGCGCACACGCAGGTCTGGCCGGCGTTGCGGTATTTGCTGATCATGGCGCCTTCGACGGCGGCGTCCAGGTCAGCATCGTCAAACACGATGAAGGGGGCGTTGCCGCCCAACTCCAGGCCCAGCTTTTTCACCGTGGGCGCACATTGTTTCATCAGGACGCGGCCCACTTCGGTCGAGCCTGTGAACGACAGGTGGCGCACCACATCGCTTGAGCACAGCACTTGCCCGACTTCGATGGAGCGCTTGCTGTCCGACGTGATGATGTTGAGCACGCCCGCGGGCATGCCGGCACGCTGGGCCAACTCGGCCACGGCCAAGGCCGAGAGCGGCGTGGCTTCGGCCGGCTTGATGACCACCGGGCAGCCAGCGGCCAGGGCAGGGGCCACTTTGCGGGTGATCATGGCAATGGGGAAGTTCCAGGGCGTGATGGCGGCGCACACGCCGATGGGCTGTTTGATGACCAGGTAGCGCTTGGTGGGGTCGGTGCTGGGCACGGTTTCGCCATAGACGCGGCGCGATTCTTCGGCGAACCACTCGATGAAGCTGGCGCCATAGCCCACCTCGCCCTTGGCCTCGGCCAGGGGCTTGCCTTGCTCGGCCGTCATGATGCGGGCCAGGTCGTCCGCATGCTGATGCAGCAGGTGGAACCATTTCATCAGGATGGCAGAGCGGGCCTTGGCCGTGAGCTTGGCCCAGGCGGGCCAGGCGGCGTTGGCGGCAGCAATGGCGGATTGGGTGGCCTCGGCGCCCAGGTTGGGCACCTGGCAGAGCACAGCGCCTGTGGCTGGGTCGGTCACGTCAAATCGCTCGGGGCTGTCCACCCATTGGCCGTTGATCAGGGCCTGGGTCTTGAGCAGCGTGGGGTCGTTGAGCTGGGCCAGCGGCGAAGTCTTGGTGTTCATGGTTTCCTCAAGCGGTGGGCGACCCTGTTGGATCAAAAGCCGCTTGAGATCATAGGGCAGCACAAACCTATAATTGCGAGTTACGCCTGAGGCAGACCCAACCGTTGAAAGCCGCCGAATGAAAGCTGCAGAGATTCGCAAGACCTTCCTGGAATTCTTCCAGTCCAAGGGCCACACCATCGTGGCGTCCAGCCCTGTGGTGCCGGGCGATGACCCCACCTTGCTGTTCACCAACGCGGGCATGAACCAGTTCAAGGACGTGTTCCTGGGCTTTGACAAGCGCCCCTACACGCGTGCCACCAGCTCGCAAAAGTGCATCCGCGCCGGCGGCAAGCACAACGACCTGGACAACGTGGGCTACACCGCGCGCCACCACACCTTCTTCGAGATGCTGGGCAACTTCTCGTTCGGTGATTACTTCAAGCGCGATGCCATCAACTTCGCCTGGGAGTTGCTCACCCAGAAGTTCCAGTTGCCCGCTGACAAGCTGACCGTCACCGTCTATGCCGAAGACGACGAGGCCTACGACATCTGGACGAAAGAAGTGGGCGTGCCCGCCGAACGCGTGATCCGCATTGGCGACAACAAGGGCGCCCGCTACGCGTCTGACAACTTCTGGATGATGGGTGACACCGGCCCTTGCGGCCCTTGCACCGAGATCTTCTATGACCACGGCCCCGAGATCCCTGGCGGCCCTCCTGGTAGCCCCGATGAAGATGGTGACCGCTTCATCGAGATCTGGAACAACGTGTTCATGCAGTTCAACCGCGACGAAGCGGGCGTGATGCACCCCCTGCCCAAGCCCTCGGTCGACACCGGCATGGGCCTGGAGCGCATTGCCGCCGTGCTGCAGCATGTGCATGCCAACTACGAGATCGACCTGTTCGTGGCCCTGCTGGCCGCGGCCAAGGCTGCCGTTGAAGCTGCGGGTGGCGCCTCGGTGGAGGGCGGCGTGCCTGCTGATAGCCCCAGCCTGAAGGTGATTGCGGACCACATCCGCGCTTGCTCCTTCACGGTGGCCGATGGCGTGATCCCCAGCAACGAAGGCCGTGGCTATGTGCTGCGCCGCATCACGCGCCGCGCCATCCGCCATGGCTACAAGCTGGGCGCCCGCACCCCCTTCTTCCACAAGCTGGTCGGCGCATTGGTCGAGCAGATGGGTGAGGCTTACCCCGAGCTGCGTTCCAACGAGAAGCGCATCACCGAGGTCCTCAAGACCGAAGAAGAGCGCTTCTTCCTTACCATCTCCAACGGCATGGAGATCCTGGAAGGTGCCTTGGCTGCGGGTGCCAAGCAGATCGACGGTGAAACCGCTTTCAAGCTGCACGACACCTACGGCTTCCCCGTGGACCTGACGGCTGACGTCTGCCGTGAGCGCGACGTGACGGTGGACCAGGCTGGCTTTGATGCCGCCATGACCCGCCAGCGCGAGCAGGCCCGTGCAGCTGGCAAGTTCAAGATGGCTGCCGGCCTGGAATACACCGGCGTGCCCACCGGCTTTCATGGCTATGAACACCTGACGGTCGACGCCGCCAACGTGACCGCCATCTATGTGGATGGCGCCTCGGTGCAAGAAGCCAAGGCAGGCGACGACGCCGTGGTGGTGCTGGACCACACGCCCTTCTACGCAGAATCAGGCGGCCAGGCCGGCGACAGCGGCGACCTGCGCAACGCCACCACCCGCTTTGTGGTGGAAGACACGATCAAGATTCAATCTGACGTGTTTGGTCACCACGGCCGCGTGGTCGAAGGTGCCATCAAGGTGGGCGACAAGCTCAATGCCAAGGTCGACGCTGATGTTCGCGCCCGCACCGTGCGCAACCACAGCGCCACCCACTTGATGCACAAGGCCTTGCGCGAAGTGCTGGGCGAGCACGTTCAGCAAAAGGGCTCGCAGGTCACACTTGAGCGCACGCGCTTTGACTTTGCCCATGGCGCGCCCATGACGGACGAGCAGATCCGCGAAGTCGAAGAGCTGGTCAATGCCGAGATCTTGCTGAACGCCGATGCCCAGGCCCAGGTCATGGCCCTGGAAGACGCCCAGAAGACCGGCGCCATGATGCTGTTCGGCGAAAAGTATGCCGACACCGTGCGCGTGCTGAGCATCGGCTCCTCCAAGGAACTGTGCGGCGGCACCCACGTCAAGCGCACGGGCGACATCGGTTTGTTCAAGATCGTCGCTGAAGGCGGCGTGGCTGCTGGTGTGCGCCGCGTCGAGGCCATCACAGGCGCCGGCGCCCTGGCTTATGCCCAAGGCCTGGAGGGTACCGTCAAGGGCCTGGCAGCCATGCTCAAGGCTTCACCTGCTGAAGTACCCGCCCGCGTGGCTGCGGCGCAAGACCAGATCCGTGCGCTGGAAAAAGAAATTGCCGCCCTCAAGGGCAAGCTGGCTTCCAGTCAGGGCGATGAGCTCATGGCCCATGCCGTTGACGTGGCTGGCGTGAAGGTGCTGGCCGCTGTCTTGGAAGGCGCCGATGCCAAGACCTTGCGCGAGACCATGGACAAGCTCAAGGACAAGCTCAAGACGGCTGTCATCGTGCTGGCGGCCGTGGAGGGTGACAAGGTGCAACTGGCTGCTGGTGTGACCAATGACACCACCGGCAAGGTCAAGGCCGGCGAGCTGGTCAACTTTGTGGCCCAGCAAGTGGGTGGCAAGGGCGGCGGCAAGCCTGACATGGCCATGGCCGGTGGCACCAACGCAGCCGGTCTGCCTGGTGCGTTGGCAGGCGTGCTGGCTTGGGTGACTGAGCGCCTTTGATCGAGCCAACTCGATCCAGCGCTGGTTCAGCGCACGCATGACAAAGGGGCCCGAGGGCCCCTTTGTTGCGTTCAGGCCCCGCATGAGCCTGCAGCGTGGTGAGCACCCTCAGATGAGGATGTGGCGCGTTGGGTCGTCCAGCAAGCCGGCCGTGGCGACGGCGGTGGCCAAGGTCGAGTCGACCGCATCGTTGGTGCTGGCAGTGGCTGGAGCGCTCGCTGCGTTGCTCGATGTCGCGCTGCTGGAGTCTGCCGGGCCGTTGCTCACCACGCCGGCCAGGTCGATGCTCGCCACGGGGGCCGTCAACACATCGTCCACGCTGACTTGCGTACCTGCCTTGCCTTGCACATCACGCTGCAGCCAGACGTCGGCCATGTCGTGCGTGCTGCCATCGGCACCGGTGTAGCTGGACACGAGTGCCAGCAGGTTGCCGTTGTCGGTGGCGGTGCCGGTGTGGGCATGCAGGTCCATGGACACCACACCGAGTTCGGCCAGGCCATGCAGCTCGCCTGAATCGGTGAAGCCATTGCTGTTGGCGTCGACCCAGAGCTTGAGGTCCTGGTAGGCCGCGTCATGGCTGTTGAGCACGCCGTCGTGGTTGGCATCCATTTCGGCCAGGGCTTCATAGCCGTTGCTGGCTCTGGCGCCCGAGGCCAGGTGGGTGGCC
>JBEANX010000372.1:0-3932 GCA_041165245.1 Pseudomonadota bacterium | reverse complement strand
AGCCGCTCACGCCCCAGAACATCGTCATCGGTGGTGCTTCGGGTGCCATGCCGCCAGTGCTGGGCTGGGTGGCCATGCGGGGTTCGGTCGACCCTGAGGCCCTGATGCTCTGCCTCATCATTTTCCTGTGGACACCGCCGCACTTCTGGGCCTTGGCCTTGTACCGCGTCGAAGACTACGCCCGTGCTGGCCTGCCCATGCTGCCAGTCACGCATGGCAGCGAGTTCACACGTCTGCACGTGCTGCTCTACACCGTGATGCTGCTGGCGGGCACCTTGCTGCCTTATGTGTACGGCATGAGCGGCTTGATCTACCTGGTGAGTGCGGTGGTGTTGGGCCTGTGGTTTGTGGCCTATGCTTTCAGGCTGTGGCGCCACTACAGCGATGAGTTGGCGCGCAAGACCTTCCGCTTTTCCATCCTCCACCTGATGCTGCTGTTTGCGGCCTTGCTGGTTGATCACTATGTCTGGCTTTGATCCATGCCTTTTGCCTTGCCTGAGCGTTCCCTTGTCTCATCGGAGCATGCCTTTGCTCAAGCCCATGTGAATGCTTCACGACGCCACCACCTCAGACAAGCGCTAGGCCTGGGGCTGGTTGCGATGGGTGTGGGCCTGAGCGCTTGCGACAAAGCGGGTGTCAACCCCATGGAGCCGCCCAAGCTCAAGTTCAATGCGGTGGACATCACCGGCGCTGAGTACGGCAAAGACCTGAATCTGCCCGACACCACGGGCAAGAAGCGCAGCTTGGCTGAGTTCAAGGGCAAGGTGGTGGTGGTTTTCTTTGGCTTCACCCAATGCCCCGATGTGTGCCCGACCACCATGGCGCAACTGGCCGAACTTCGTCGCAAGCTGGGCCTTGACGGCGACAAGCTGCAAGGCATTTTCGTGAGCATCGACCCAGAGCGAGACACGCCCGAGGTGCTCGCCGAATACGTCAAGGCGCTCGACCCGAGCTTTGTCGCACTGCGTGGCAGCCTGGACGAACTCAAAGAGGCCGCCAGCAGCTTCAAGGTGTTCTACCAGAAGGTGCCCACGGCAGACGGCAAAAGCTACACCATGGACCACACGGCGGGCTCCTTCGTGTTTGACCCCCAGGGCCACTTGCGCCTCTTCGTGCGTTATGGCATGACATTGCCGCAACTTGAAGGCGATGTGCGACAGCTGCTGGCTGCCAAAGCCTGATCGAACTCAGGCCTGAGGGAAGTCAGGCCTGTCGCCTCACTCTGAAGGCAGCACCAGGCTTTGTCGGCCTGTCCAGCTTTCACCCGCAGCCAAGGTGGGTGGTGACATGACCTGGGCGGCTTCCACGCACAGCATCTGGCGCCAGCCTTCAGCAGGCATGTCCTTCATCTTGGCGCATTGCTCGGGGCCGGGGTTCCACAGCACGGCGTCCTGAAAGCCTTCGGTTTCGATGTTCATGCGCTTGGCGCCATCGCGCAGCAGCAGTTGGCGCGGCACGTGGGCGTAGATGCGGTCCATGGCGCCTGCAAAGCGCTTTTCGGGGTGGTCTTCCACGTCGCCTTGATCCGCCTTGAGCGCGTCGATGAAGTGGCAGCCTTCCAGCCCTTGCAGGCGGGCTTGGTGGATGTCGCTGACCTGCAAGTAGGTGTGCAGGGCCGCCGCAAAAGGCCAGACGCTGGCTGTGCCACCCGTTCCGGTGTTGACGATGTGCAGCTCCATGTCCAGGCGCTGCAGCCCCAGGTTGATCGTCAGCTCCAGCTCGAAGGCGTGTGGCCAGATGTTGCGCGTGGTGGCGTCGTCGCGGAGCACCAGGGTCACCAAGGCGTGTTCAGGGCCTGTGCTCTGGTGATCGATGTTCCAGCTTCTGGTGCGGGCAAAGCCATGGCGGGGCAGCTTGCGGTCGGGGCCGCGCAGCTCGAACTGCGGGAAGATCACAGGCACGCCGCCGCGCACGGCTTGGCTTGTTTTGAGCTCGCTCAGCTTGGCCTCAGGCGAGGTGTAGAGCTGCTCACCATGGCCTGCGGCCTGCCAGGAGATCACATGGCCGCCATGCAGCAAGACGGTGGCCGTGCTGCCATCGGGCAGGCTGAGGCGGACAGCGCTCTGGCCCTCCACAGTGGTGGTTTCAACGGCAGAGGTGGGGCGGGCAGGGGCGTGGCTCATCGGGGGCAGGTTCAGGGGCGAGGGGGATGCCAGGGCATCAACAAAACGGGACGAAGCAAGGCGCAGCCCGAAGGCGGCGGTTTTCGTCAGGCCGTGAGTATCCACCCTTCGATGGGGTCGACGCCCTGCGGGATGCCGGCACGTGCGTCGCCTTCCAGCAAGCGCTGGTGGGCCCAGCCCGCTTGCAGCATGCACAGCACCGCGTCCAGGCGGTCGCCCTTGGCGTCGCTGGCCAGGTGGTCGCGCTGGGCCGGGCTGAGTTTGAGGCGCAGGCCCAAGCGCGTGCGGCCTTGCTCCAGCGCGTCGATGAGGGTGAGGCGTTGCACGAGGCGGTCGGCCGTCTGGGCGGCTTTGTCATCGCTCTTGTAGCTTTGCTTGCCCAGCACTTCGGTTGCCAGCAATCCGGGGTAGGCTTCAAACGCCAGCCGGGGTGCAGTGGTGCGAGGGGCAACGGCTTGCTTGCCTCTCAGGCCCGGCAGTTCGATGTCCGCTGCCACCAGTCGCGACAAGCCTTCGAAGTACATCTTCCCCACGGGCACATAGCGTGTCTGCAGAGGGCTGGTGCTGGAGGTGCCGCACATGGCGGTGTCGCAGCGACGGTGCGGCAGCTTGGCTGGGCGCGTGCCCTGGCCCCAGCTTTGGCCCCATTGGTCGATGAGTTGCTGAAAGCCTTGGCGCGTCTGGCAATGGGTTTGCAGGTGCTGGATCAGGCGGTCGCAGGGAGCGAGCCCAGGCGCGTCGAAGCTGTTGGGCAGCGTGGAGCCGAGGGCATCTGCAAACACGCGTGGCAAACCAAAGGGAAAGTCGAAGCCACCCAGCCACCCTTCAGGCGCACGTGGGTGCGAAGGGGCGAGCAAGGCTTCGAAGTCGGCCAGCGTGGGCAAGTGCTCCAGCCGGTCGAGCTTGACCACGCTGCCCACTCGCTGGCCCCAAGCCACGGTGATGGGTTTGGCTTTGCTGGGCGCGCAACTGAAATCCACCCCAAGGAGCCAATGGGGTGGGGGTGTCAGTGCGGCAGGCAGGGCCTCAGGCCCCACGGCTGACGATGCAGGCCGTGGCGATCAGCTCGTCGAGCAGGGCCATGGACACCTTGCCCGAGACGGCGTAGGGGTCCAGCACTGGGCGCTCGGAGTACTTCAGCAGGGTCGATGGGTTCACGCGCGCCAGGTTGACCTGGCCCATGGTCCAGCCCGCAAAGCGGCGCTCGGTGATCTCTTCGTAGTGCAACAAGATCACGTCGGTGTGGCGCGGGTCGCCACTGATGCGGCTGTAGAGCTGGTTGACGGCATCTCGGCCGCCTTCCAGCACCTGCAGGAAGATGTCGCCGCTGTGGCAGAGCAAGCCGGTCACACCCAGGCTGGTGTTGTTGCGGCGCGAGGAGGCCAGAACGGCTTCGATGGTTTCAGGGCTCAGCGAGCTCGGGGCTCGGCTGGCATACAGCAATCTCACCAGCATGGGTCAGCCTTTTTTGTTGGTCACAAGGGAGAGGAACTCGCGGCGAAGGTCCGGGTTCTTCAAGAACGAGCCGCGCATCACGCTGTTGATCATCTTGGAATCCATGTCCTTGACGCCACGCCAGTGCATGCAGAAGTGATCGGCCTCCATGACCACGGCCAAGCCGTCGGGGCTCATGCGTGATTGCAGCACGTCGGCCACTTGCGTGACGGCTTCTTCCTGGATCTGCGGGCGGCTCATGATCCAGTCGATCAGGCGCGCGTATTTCGACAGGCCGATCAGGTTGGAGTGCTCGTTGGGCATCACCCCGATCCAGACCTTGCCCATGATCGGGCACAGGTGGTGCGAGCAGGC
>JBEANX010000371.1:0-3019 GCA_041165245.1 Pseudomonadota bacterium | reverse complement strand
CCAGAACTACACCCACCTCGCAGCCCACGGCCTGAGCCTGTGGGACGTGCCCGAAAGCCGGGTCGAGAAAGACCTGGGGCAATGGGCGCAGATCACGGCTTGGCTGGACAAGGCCTGAGTCAAACCCAAACCCTGTCACGCCCCAACCAGGCAGCCGCTCATGCCGCCCTGGTCTGGCGGCGTTTGACCAAGGCCAGGCCCACCAAGCCCAGGCCCATCAGGGCATAAGTGGAAGGCTCTGGGATGGCAGTTGGCATGGCGCCCGGCTTGAAGACCCAGGACGAGCTGTAAATGTTGAGCATGAGCACACCATCCAAAGCCTCAGCGCTGTCGTTGCGCAGGGCCACCCGAAGGGTGCGACTGAAGGTTTCAGTCTTGCCGGCGCCTGCAACCGACCAGTCCAGAACCAGCTGATCCGTCTGCACCTGGTAGCCTTGCTCAGCCGCCTCGAACAGCCCGGTCAAGTCCGGATACCCGTCTTGCAGGGGCTCTGCAGGCGTGGCCCTCGCCACACTGAGCACAGAGGTAGCGGAAGCCGAGGTGTTGAGCCGAAAGCCACCAACTCCCTCGTCCACATACCAGCTGGCATCGACCTGATTGCTCACTTCGACACCCACCTGCGCCAAACCTTCAAACACGACTTGGGTGTGCGGGGCCAATGTGAAATTGATGAAGCCCTCAAAGGGGTTGCTGGTGCTGTTCTTCGTCAAGGCCCTGCCGTTGGTGGGATCGTACGAGTCCAGCAGGTAGAAGTAGTCTAGGAGGGAGCCAACTCTCACGGTGCTGTACGTATCAGCAGACCGTGAGTCTGGGGCACGACCATCCAATGTCAGGTCCTGAGCACGAATGCTGGAACGAGCAAAAGCACCAGTGGCATTGCCGCCCGCACTGCTGACACCATCCAGGGAGGTGACGGTCTTCGCTTCAGCAGGAAGCACCCCCTGATAGACGTAATCCTGTAAGTTCAGCCCCGGTACGTCAAGCCCCGGGTGATTGACCTCCGAGGCGATCAGCGCGCCATACATGCCGATGGGCCCATCAGGCGTTTCCAGGTCGCCGTAAGAGATCCACGGGGTTTGGCCTGACTCTGGCGCCAAGCTCACCAGCCGAATGGCAAAGTTCGACACGCTTGCCTGCGCACTGAGGAGTGGCTGTGCCACGGTTTGCGCCGAAGCGAGTTGACAAGCCATGGCGCAGACGGCGGCCAGCGCCTGCACGGGCCATGAGTGTGCGTGATTTGGCATCGAGGGCCTCCTGAGTGTTTTTGGAACGGTGTCGAACCCGGTCCAAGATAGTTTTGTCGCTCCACCTTATCACCGCCCAAAAAGACCCGGGAGCGGGTTGCCACCTCCCTCTTTTGGGTGTGGCGCTCAGAAACTCACCAGCACCGAGGCCCCCACCAACTGGTTGGTCTTCTTGAAACCACCGTTGTTGATGTCTTCAAACACGGCACCACTGGCGCGGTCGAGGCGGTATTCGGCCTTGAGCGTGGTGTTCTGGTTGAACAGGTAGCTGATGCCGAAGGTCAGCGCCTGGCGGTTGACGCCGCGCTCGTTGTTGTCCGCGCTGTCGATGAGGCCATCGCCATTGGAGTCGGCCACGCCGTAGCCATCGTGCTGGTCAGAAAAGCCATAACCCAGCAAACCGCCACCGTTCTTGCGGTTGTTCAGGTAGTCATAGCGCACCGTGCCCTCCAGGCGTGGCTGGAACTTGTAGGCCGCCAGGGTGGTGAGGCCCCACCAACGGGCGGTGCGCAAAGCGCCGGTGTTGGGGTCAGGCGTGATGGCCGCGGCCTTTTGCTGGCCGTAGCTCATCTGGCCTTGCAAGGTCCAATCACCGCGGATGAAATAGGCGTCGATCTCAAAAAGGTTGACGTTGGTGTCTCGCGTTGAGAAAGCATCCCCCGTGACTGCATTGAGCAGCGTCGCGCCGTCAGCGTCTTTGGCGCGCAGATTGGCTGCCTTGCCATGCACGCCCGCAAACCCAAAGCCCTGGAACTCGCCCTTGGCGTAATCGACCCGGTACGCCAGCACGGGGGCGGTCTCACCCGCACTGCGCTTGCTGGCGTTCATGTTGGCCAGCACACCCTTGACGATCCATTTGTCGCGTGTGAGCTCCAAGCCCGCCCCGGTGTAAGCCGTGGGCAAGGTGAAATCGAACAACAGGTTGTGGGTGATGAGTTTGTTCTGCGTGGCAGGCAGGTACTCCCACCCTGACCAATCGGGCAACTGGCCCGCGATCAGCCGCGTCTGCAGGTCGGTCAAAGGCACCGACACGCTGGCCTCCTGGATGGGTGAATTGCCATTGAACACCGAGCCCACGCCACGGTTGGGCGCCAGGGTCAAACGCCAGCGGGCGCCGCCGTCGGTCTCCTTGGTGAAGTCGATCACCGCTGCGCCGAAGTAGCTGTTGTCGTAGTGGTAGCCGCCATCGCTGACGTTGTTGAGGAATTGGAAACCGGCCTGGTTCTGGCGCTGGTTGTAGATGAAGGTCGGGTCCATGTAGCCCGAGATCTTCAAGCCCTTGAAACCCAGCGCGTCGCGCGAATCTTCCATGGCCTCGGTCTTGACCGAGATGCGGTTGAAGTCGGCCCACTGCTGGGGCGTCATGCCGCTGGGCTCGTCCGCGATGTGCTCGATCTTCTTTTCCAGCTCGGCCACCCGTGCTTTGAGGGCGCGCAATTCTTTGAGCAGCTCCTCGTTGGTGTCGGCCCAGGCAAGCGAGGGCACCAGGCTGGCGGCCACCAAGGCCGCAGCCCCTGCAACCTGCGACAAGCAGCGGGTGCGCTGCGCGGGAATCAATGCTGACATCATGGGTAGACGCTCCTTTGCGATGGGCTTGTTTGTGCGTTGAAGGTGGGCTCCGCGTTCACGCGCGGGCGGCCTGGGCCATGTCCTGTTGACGTTTTCGCTCGGCCCTGGCCAGGGCGTAGCTGCCGCCGATCACGGCCAGCGACACCACGGCGATGACCACGGTGGCCACAGCGTTCACGCTGGGGTCCACACCCAGGCGGGCCCGA
>JBEANX010000370.1:0-7606 GCA_041165245.1 Pseudomonadota bacterium | reverse complement strand
CGCGGTCGGCCAAAGCCACCGCTTCTGACACATCGTGGGTGACCAGCACGGCCGTGAAGCCATGGCGGCGCCACAGGTCTTCGATCAGTTGCTGCATCTCGATGCGGGTGAGGGCGTCGAGTGCGCCCAGGGGCTCGTCCAGCAGCAGCAGCCGAGGGCGGTGGATCAGCGCACGGGCCAGGGCCACACGTTGACGTTGGCCACCTGACAAGGCCGCGGGCCATTCCTTGGCGCGCTCGGCCAGGCCCACAGCGCTCAGGGCTTCATGGACACGGGTGTCAGCGTGTGGGCCTTGGAGCCCCAGGGCCACGTTCTGCGCGACGGTTTTCCAGGGCAGCAGGCGTGCATCTTGGAACATCAGGCGCAGGCCCTGTTCGGCCACGGCGTCGGAGCGAAGTGGTGCGCGGTCCAGCTCGATCTGGCCGGCCGAGCTGCGCTCCAGCCCTGCCAGCAGGCGCAGCAGGGTGCTTTTGCCGCAACCGCTGCGGCCCACGATGGCGACGAACTCGCCGGGCTCGATCTGCAGGTCGATGTCACGCAAGACCTCGCGGGGGCCATAGGCCTTACCCAGCCCTTTGATCTGCACGCGTGTGCCCGCTTGGGCAGCGCCTGTTTGAGCTTTGTCGGCATGGCCACTGTGGCTGGCCCTTGCGTGCAGCAGCCCCGTGGCGGTCTGGAGGTGGGAGATGGTCATGGCAATGGCTTTGAAATCTTCAGGGGATCAGGCTCAGACGCCGGCGGCGTTTTGGTAGCCAGGGTGCCAGCGCAAGGCGGTGCGCTCCAGGCCTCGGGCCAGCACGTCGGCCAGCTTACCCAGCAAGGCGTAGAGCAAGATGCCCACCAGCACCACGTCGGTTTGCAAGAACTCCCGGGCGTTCATGGTCATGTAGCCGATGCCTGCTTGGGCTGAGATGGTCTCGGCCACGATGAGCAGCACCCACATCAGGCCCAGCGAGAAACGCAGCCCCACCAGGATGGAGGGCAGCGCCCCCGGCAAGATGACCTGGCGATACAGCGACCAGCCTTTGAGGCCATAGCTGCGCGCCATTTCGATCAGCCCTTTGTCGACCGATCGGATGCCATGGAAGGTGTTGAGGTAGATCGGAAAGAACACGCCCACGGCCACCAGGAAGAGCTTGGCCGACTCGTCGATGCCTAACCACAGGATGACCAGTGGAATCAGCGCCAGTGGCGGGATGTTGCGCACCATCTGCAAGGTCGTGTCTAGCAAGGTCTCGGCCCAACGCAGGCTGCCAGTGAGCAGGCCCAAGCCCAGGCCCAGGCCGCCCCCGATGAGCAAGCCGCTCAATGCACGTGCCGTGCTCACCCAAAGGTGTTGCCAGAGCTCGCCACTCTCGGCCAGCTTGTAGAAGGCCTGAATGACGGCCCAGGGCTCGGGCAGGATGCGGGTGGACAACCAGCCCATGCGGGCGGTGAGCTCCCACACCGAGATCAAGGCAATCGGCAACAGCCAGGGCACGAGGCGGCCGGGGCGAGGCAAGCGTTCAAGCAGGCTCATGGGGTGTGTCCTTGGTGGGGCTCAGCTGGCCGAGGTCTGCGGGGCGGCTGGCGTGGCAGCTTTGGCCGGCGGCACATAGGTGTTGGCCACGATCTCGCCAAAGGGGCCGGTGAGCGTGCGGCCAGGCAGCTTTTGCTGCACATCCAGCGGCAGCAGTGGGAAGACCAGTTCGGCAAAGCGATGGGCTTCTTCCAGGTGCGGGTAGCCGGACATGATGAAGTAGTCGAGGCCGATGGCGGCGTATTCCTTGATGCGCTCGGCCACTTGCTCAGGGCTGCCCACCAGGGCGGTGCCAGCGCCACCACGTACCAGGCCCACACCGGCCCACAGGTTGGGTGCGACTTCCAGGCCTTCGCGGATGTTGTGGCGGTTGAACTTGCCCTTGTTGAGCTCAGCCATGCGGCGTTGGCCCACCGAATCCATCTGCGAGAACTTCTTCTGAGCGGCTTCCACCGTGGCGTCGTCCAGGTGCGAGAGCAACTCGCCCGCAGCGCGCCAGGCTTCGTCTTCCGTCTCGCGCACGATCACGTGCAGGCGGATGCCGAAGGTCAGCGTGCGGCCGTGTTTGGCGGCGCGCTCGCGGATGTCGGCCACCTTGGCGGCCACGGCGGGCACGGGCTCGCCCCAGGTCAGGTAGGTGTCCAGCTCTTGGGCGGCCAGCTCATGCGCTTCTTCCGAGGAGCCACCGAAGAACACAGGTGGGTAAGGGTTGTGGATGGGCGGGTAAAGCAGCTTGCCGGCCTTGACCTGCAGGTGCTTGCCATCGAAATCAAAGCTCTTGCCCTCGTGGCTGCGCGCCAGCAGCTCCTTCCAGATGGTCAGGAATTCACGCGAGAGCTCGTAGCGCTGCGAGTGAGGCAGGAACAGGCCATCGCCTTCGAGCTCTTCGGGGTCGCCGCCTGTGACCAGGTTGACCAGCAAGCGGCCACCGGAGATGCGGTCCAGCGTGGCGGCCATGCGGGCCGTTTGCGAGGGCTGCATCAGGCCGGGGCGCAAGGCCACCAGGAACTTGAGCTGGCGGGTCACGTCGATCAGGCTGGCCGCTAGGATCCAGGAGTCTTCGCATGAGCGGCCGGTGGGCAGCAGCACGCCTTCGTAGCCCAGGCTGTCAGCGGCGATGGCCACTTGCTTGAAGTAATCGAAGGTGGCAGCGCGTGCGCCTTTGGAGGTGCCCAGGTAGCGGGAATCACCGTGGGTGGGAATGAACCAGAAGACTTTCATGAGGGCTTCCTTGAAATGGGTGCGGTTCGAATCACTTGGCAGCCACGCCAGCCGGCAAGGCATCGGCAATGCGGATGGCCTTGGGGATCAGCTTGAGGTCATGAAAGACATCGGCGATCTTTTGCTGCTCCACCGCCACGGCGGTGTTGATGGGCTGGATGCCATAAGCGAAGCGTGTCGCAGCGACCTTGGCAATCGGCAAGCTCAGGCCGATCTGTGGCGAGAGCACTTCGGCCACGGCCTGCAAATCTTTGGCGGCCCAGACGTCCAGCTTTTGCAGCTCAGACACGATGGCCTTGATCACGCCTGGGTTCTTGTCGGCGTAGTCACGCGAGGCCAGGTAGAACTGATGGTTGGAGACGATGCCTTTACCGTCAGCAATGACGCGGGCGCCGATCTGTTGTTCGGCTGCCGCCAGGAAGGGATCCCAGATGGCCCAGGCGTCCACGCTGCCACGTTCAAACGCGGCGCGGGCATCAGCGGGCGGCAGGAACACGGTCTGCACATCGGTGTACTTCAGGCCGGCCTTCTCCAGGGCTTTGACCAGCAGGTAGTGCACGTTCGAGCCCTTGTTCAAGGCGATCTTCTTGCCCTTGAGGTCGGCCAGTGATTTCACGGCAGAGCCCTTGGGCACCACGATGGCTTCGGCCTGTGGGGCGGGCGGTTGGTTGGCCACGTAGACCAGGTTGGCGCCGGCGGCTTGGGCAAACACAGGGGGGGCTTCACCCACGGTGCCAAAGTCGATGGAGCCGACGTTCAGGCCTTCGAGCAGCTGCGGGCCTGCAGGGAACTCGACCCACTTGATGTCCACGCCCAGGGGCTTGAGGCGCTTTTCCAAGTCGCCCTTGCCTTTGAGCACAGTCAAGGTGCCATATTTTTGGTAGCCGATGCGAAGCAGGGCGTTTTCGGCCCAAGCCGAGGTGCTGGCCAGCAGCGCGGCCGATGCGGCCAGGGCCAGGGTGCTGCGTTGGATGAAGGTGCGACGTGCGGTCATGGTGGGTCTCCTCAGGCAGGGGTGAACGTGGTTTGTGATGCAAGTTGTTGTGTGTGCTTGCGCTGCACCTGGTGTGCAGCGCGATGCAGGCGTTCTTCGATTTCGGTGTTGGCGGTGTAGATGCCATCGGCCAGCTTGGCCAACTGGCTGTCGGTGGCGTAAACGGTGTCCAGCACCTCGCGGGTGCCCAGGGCAGACAGCACGGGCTTGAGTGCGTAGTCCACCGCCAGGAAGTGGGCCTGGCTGCCACCGGTGGCCAAGGCGACCACGGCCTTGTGCTGCAGGCCGTCTTGCGGCAGCAAATCCAGGAAGGCTTTGAGCAGGCCGCTGTAGGCCGCTTTGTAGATGGGGGTGGCAATGACCACCACGTCGGCCTTGGCGACGCGGCTCAAGGCTTGCACGATCTCGGGGTTGTTGAAATCAGCGTGCAGCAGCGCCGTGGCGGGCAGGTCGCGAATGCGCACGGGGGCGACCAGTTCCGCATCGGCACCCAGTTGTATTTGCACCTGTTGCACGTATTGCTGCAAAAGCCAGTTGGAGCGTGAGTGGGCGGTGGGGCTGCCGGACAGGCCGATGATGTTCATGGGGTTCTCGCAGTGGTTGCGTTCAATGCCATGAACGATAGCCAGCGCCCCTTATGTGGACAACGAAGGTTTGTGGATGTGGATGCTTGCCTTGCGCATGAGGTGAAAAGCGCATGTGTTCATGCGCCTTTCAACGGTCAGGCGGTTTGCGGGTGCAGGTGCGCCAGCAACAGGCTGCGCGCGTGGTGCAGGTCCTGGCTGTCTCGTTGCCTGGGGCGTGGCAAGTCGATGTCCAGCGTGGCCACGGCAGGGCCTGGCGTGGTGCCAAGGGCCACCACACGGTCACTCAGGTAAACAGCCTCGTCCAGGTCATGGGTGACGATCACCACCGTGAGCCCATGCTGGCGCACCACGTCCAGCAGCACCTCTTGCAGCTTCATGCGCGTGAAGGCATCCACGGCGGAGAAGGGCTCATCGAGCAGCAAGAGGCGAGGGCGCCTGAACAGGCCCCTGGCAATGGCCACACGTTGCGCCTGCCCGCCGGAGAGCTGCTTGGGCAAGGCCCGCTCGAAGCCACTCAGGCCCACCTGGGCCAGCAACTCGGCCACCCGCGGGCTCTGGTGCCCTTGGCCACTGACATCAAAGCCCACGTTCTGTGCCACCGTGAGCCAGGGGAAGAGGCGGGGTTCCTGAAAGATGAAACCGATGTCGGGAGTCAGGCCATGTTGGGCGTGGCCATCCAGGCGCACATGCCCGCGGTGCTCGGTGTCCAGCCCAGCGATCAGGCGCAGCAAGGTGCTCTTGCCGCAGCCACTCGCGCCCACGAGGCTGACGATCTGACCTGCCTGGGCTTGAACCGACAGGTCTTGAAGGATGAGTTTGGGTCCATGGTGCTTGCTGTGCACGTGGACATCGAGCAATGGCTGCATGGCTGTGAACCGGGTGTGTGGGTCAGTGGGGTCGAGCGCGTTCAGCGCTTGGAAGCATCGAAGGTGTCGCGCCATGCCAGTTGGCGGGTCTCCCACCACTGCATGAGCGAATCGGTGAGCTTGCCCAGCAGGGCCAGCAACACGATGGCCGACAGCACCAGGTCGGCCCGGCCGGTCTCGCGCCCATCGGTGAGCAGGTAGCCCAGGCCCTTGCTGGCTGCGATCAACTCGGCCGCCACCATGAACATCCATGCCAGGCTCAGGCCTTGGCGCAAACCCGTCATCAAGGCTGGTGCAGCAGCAGGCAGCAAGACCCGTTGCACCAGGGCGGTGGCGGGCAGGCCTGCCATGCGTGCCACCTCCACCAGCTTGCGGTCCACATCTCGAAGGCCTGAGGACACGCCCAGATAGACCGGGAAGAAGGCGCCAATGGCGATCAGCACGATCTTTGGGGCTTCATCGATGCCCAGCCACAAGAGTAGCAAGGGCACCCAGGCCAGCGAAGGGATGGCCCGCAGCGCCTGGAAGGTGGGGTCGAGCAGCCGGGCGACCAGGGGCTGCAGCCCCACCAGCGCCCCGATCAGCACGGCCAAGCTGGCGCCCAGACCAAAGCCTGTGAGAACGCGCGCGCTGCTGGTCAAGGCGTGCTCAGCCACCGTGCCCATGCCGAGGTGGAAGAGGGTGCTGACCCAATCACTGGGCGGTGGCAGCAGGTGGCGAGGCACCACGCCCTGCCACACCAGCGCCTCCAGCGTGAGCAAGGCACCCACTGGCAGGACCCAGCCCAAGGCATCAAAGCGCTTGGAGTGAGCGTTGGCCACAACCGGGTTTGTCAGAGGGCCTTGGCTGTTTGTGCGGTGGGCCTGGCTTGGTGCTTGGGCCAGCGCCGCGGGGGCGGCAGGTCTGGCTTCAGCCTGTGCAGTGCTCAGTTGCGCAGACATGGCGAGGTATCAAGCTTTTTGAATCAGGCCATTGGCAAAGCGCGTGTCCACCAGCTCGGCAATGGCCTTGTTCAGGTCGGTGCCGGGGCGAACGAGTTGCTCGTCCACCAGGATGGGCGCAGCCGCTTGCAGGGCTTTGACATGCTCTGTGCCAGGCTGCGGGTTGCTCAGGTCGGTGCGCAGCTTGACTTGCAGCAGCGCCACCGGCAGCGACACCTTGGCCTCTTCCGACAAAATGCGTGCGGCCTCGCTCGGGTTGGCGCGGATCCACAAACGGGCCTTCTCGTACACACCAATCACGCGCTTGACCTCGTTGGGGTAACGGGTGATGAAGTCGTCGCGCACATTGAGGAAGCCATAGGTGTTGAAGGCCACGTTGCGGTACAGCAGGCGCGAGCCCGCACCGAGTTCGCTGGCCGCCATCAATGGGTCCAGGCCCGCCCAGGCGTCCACGCGGCCTTGCTCCAGGGCGACTCGGCCATCGGCATGCTGCAGGGCCACGTGCTCGATGTCGCTGCGCTTGAGGCCCACGGTGTGCAGGGCACGCAGCAAGAAGAGATAGGGGTCGGTGCCTTTGGTGGCAGCGATCTTCTTGCCCTTGAGATCAGCCAGGGTCTTGATGGGTGAGTCCTTGGGCACCACCAGGGCGGTCCACTCGGGGCGCGAGAAGATGTAGGGCGCGCGAATGGGGTTGCCGTTCGCCTTGGCCAACAATGCGGCCAAGCCAGCGGTGGAGCCAATGTCGATGCTGTTGGCGTTGAGGTACTCCAGCGCGCGGTTGCTGCCCGCACTCAAGGTCCACTTGATGGCGATGCCATCGGCCTTGAACGCTTCTTCCAACCAACCAAAGCGGCGAATGACCAGGCTGGAAGGCGAGTAATAAGCGTAGTCCAGGCGAATTTCGGAGGGCTTGTCAGCGGCCAGCACGCTGGCGGGCAGGGCAGTGGCTGCGGTGGTGCCTGCGGCCCATTGGAGGAGTGAGCGACGTTTCATGTCAAGTGGCTTCCAGGAAGGTGGTTGAGCTGAGGTTTGGGGTCATTGACCCCCTCAGTCGTTGCGTCAGGTGTAAGCGGTGGCTTCCGGGTACTGCCCGGTGATGGCCTGTCGGCCCAGATCGCGCAAGCGGTGGTCGATGGGGTCGTGCAGGGTGTGCACACGCACGTTGCGCCAGAAGCGGTCCAGGCCCAAGCGGGTGCTGGTGGCACGTGCGCCCGTGAGTTCCAGGAATTGCCCGCTGACCTCTGTGCCCGCCTTGTGGGCCAGCACCTTGGCTTCGCTCACCAACATGGCCACGTCGCCACGGTCAGCGGCGCTCAGGCGGTCGCCCTGGTTCAAGGCCTCTTGCACGGTGCGGGCGGCCTCGTCGGCCACGCACTGCGCGGCGCGCAAGGCCACGCGGAACTGGCCATAACGGTGCTGGGTGTAGGGGTCTTCATGGGCGCGTTGCACGCCTGAGGTGAACCAGGGTTTGGCTTCCT
>JBEANX010000369.1:0-6331 GCA_041165245.1 Pseudomonadota bacterium | reverse complement strand
TCAAGCCCCCAGGTAGGCCGCCTGCACCTGCGGGTCACCCAACAGGTCACAAGCTGCGCCTTGCAGCACCATCTCGCCTGAATCCATCACATAGGCGCGGTGGGCCATCTCCAGGGCCCGGTGGGCGTTTTGCTCCACCAGCAGCACCGTCACGCCTTGCTGTGAGACATCGCTGACCACCTCGAAGATCTTGTCGACCATGATGGGCGACAGGCCCATCGAGGGTTCGTCCAGCAGCAGCACTTTGGGGCGGGCCAGCAGGGCGCGGCCCATGGCCAGCATCTGCTGCTCGCCACCTGAGAGCGTGCCCGCCAGTTGCAAGCGGCGCTCCTTCAGGCGCGGGAAGCGCACGTAGACGGCATCGATGTCGGCGTCGATCTCTTTGTCCTTGCGCAGGTAAGCGCCCATGCGCAGGTTCTCGTCGATGCTCATGCGCGTGAAGATGCCGCGCCCCTCGGGCACCATGACCAGGCCTTGCGCCACCAGGTCCCAAGGGCCTTGGCTGCCCAATGCGCGGCCGTCGTAGCGCACCTCACCCGCGGCAGGTTTGAGCAAGCCGCAAATGGCCTTGAGCGTGGTGGTTTTGCCTGCGCCATTGGCGCCGATCAGGCTGACGAGTTCGCCCGGGTAAAGCTCGATGCTCAGGTTCTTGACGGCCTGGATGCCACCGTAAGACACGCTCAGGCCATGGGTGCTCAGCACCGGCTGGCTGGCCTTGGCAAACGATGGGTTCTTGGAGGTGTCGCTCATCTCGGCTTACTTCAGGTCGGAGGGCTCACCGCCCGTGATGGTCGACAAGCCTTCGTCGGCGTCCGGGTCATCCAGCTCACCGCTGACGGTGTCCTCGTGCGGCGTCTCATAGGCACCATGCGCACTGCCCAGGTAAGCCTCGATCACCGCAGGGTTGGCCTGCACCTGGGCAGGCGTGCCTTGGGCAATGAGGTGGCCTTGGTCGAGCACCGTCACGCGGTCACACAGGCCCATGACCAGCTTCACATCGTGTTCGATCAGCAAGATGGTCTTGCCCTGGGCGCGGATGCGTTCGATCAACTCACGCAGCGCGACTTTCTCGGTGGCGTTCATGCCGGCGGCGGGCTCGTCCAAAGCCAGCAGCTTGGGCTCGGTCGCCAATGCTCGGGCGATCTCCAGGCGGCGCTGGTCGCCATAGCTCAAGGTGCGCGCCATGCGATGCGCCTGGTCCTTCAAGCCGACAAACTCAAGCAGCTGGAGGGCGTCTTGCTCGATGGCGTCTTCCTCGCGCACAAAAGCTGGGGTGCGCAACAGCGCTTGCCACCAGCCCACACGGGTGCGCACATGGCGGCCCACACGCACGTTGTCGAGCACGCTCATCTCCGCGAACAAACGGATATTCTGGAAGGTGCGCGCAATGCCGGCACGCGCCACCAGGTGCACGGCCGAGGGCTTGTAGCGGTGGCCCTTGAGCTCGAAGTGCCCTTGGTCAGCCGCCACGAGGCCGGTGATCACGTTGAAGAAGGTGGTCTTGCCCGCACCATTGGGGCCGATGAGGCCATGCACTTCACCGGGCTGGATCTCAAGCCCCACGCCGCTGAGGGCCTGCACGCCGCCAAAGCGCTTGGTCACGCCCGAGACTTTCAGCAAAGCCGTGTTCGTTGGTGTGGAAGTCATGCTTTGCCCTCCGGCGCTGGCCACAGGCCACGGGGCCGCACCAACATCACCCCGATCATGGCCAGGGCCACCAGCAGTTGCCGCAAAATGGATGCGTCCAGCCGCCCACCGGTCATGGCCTGCAAAGGCCCGGCCACATGGCGCAGCACTTCCGGCAGAGAGGCCAGCAAAAAGGCACCCAGCACCACGCCAGGCACATGGCCCAGGCCACCCAGCACGACCATGGCCACCACCATCACCGATTCCTGAAGGCTGAACGATTCGGGCGACACAAAGCCCTGGAAGCTCGCGAACAGCACCCCGGCCACGCCGCCAAAGGTGGCGCCCAGGCCAAAGGCCAGCAACTTCAGGTTGCGCGTGTTCAGGCCCATGGCCTTGGCAGCGATCTCGTCCTCGCGGATGGCACGCCAGGCACGGCCCAAGCGCGAATGCTGCAAACGCAGGCAGATGATCACGGCCAGCACCACCAGCCCCAGGAAGAGGTAGTAATGCAGGGTGACGGGCGGCAAGGTGTAGCCCATCACATGCCAGGGCTCGCCCAGGCTCACGCCAAACACGCTCAAGGGGTCGATGCGGTCGATGCCTTTGGGGCCATTGGTGATGTTGACGGGGTTGTCCAGGTTGTTCATGAACACCCGGATGATCTCGCCAAAACCCAGCGTGACGATGGCCAGGTAATCACCCCGCAGCTTGAGCGTGGGCGCGCCCAGCAGCACCCCGGCCGTGGCCGCCAAGCCCGCACCCAGCGGGATGGCCAGCCAGATCGGTGTGTGCAGGCCATTGGGAAAGAACGCCGCCAAGGCCGGCAGGTGCTCGGTCAAATGGGGCGAAGCCAGCAGCGCGAACAGGTAGGCGCCCACCGCATAAAAAGCCACAAAGCCCAAGTCCAGCAGGCCCGCAAAGCCCACCACGATGTTCAAGCCCAGGGCCAGCAAGATGTAGAGCAGCGAGGTGTCCAGGATGCGCACCCAGGCCTGCCCCACGCCTTGCAGCCACAAGGGCAGCACCAGCAAGGCCACAGCCGCCAACAGGAACACGGGCAATTTCTTGTTCATGGCCAGCTCCTCAGGCGCGGTCGGCCACGCGCTCACCCAGCAGGCCTTGCGGCCGCAGCGTGAGCACCAGGATCAGCACCGTGAAGGCAAAGATGTCCTGGTAGTTGCTGCCCAAGAGGCCGCCCGTGAGGTCGCCGATGTAGCCTGCACCCATGGCCTCGATCAGGCCCAGCAGCACGCCGCCCACCATGGCACCGCCCAAGTTGCCGATGCCGCCAAACACGGCTGCCGTGAAAGCTTTGAGGCCGGGCAAAAAGCCCATGGTGTGCTGCACGGAGCCATAGTTGGCCGCCCACATCACACCGGCCAGCGCAGCCAGCGCGGCGCCAATGATGAAGGTGGCCGAGATGATGCGATCGGGCTGCACGCCCATGAGTTGCGCCACGCGCGGGTTCTCTGCCGTGGCACGCATGGCCCGGCCCAGCTTGGTGCCGTGGATCAGGGCCATCAGGCCGGCCAACGTCAGGGCCGTGACCACGATGATCAGGATCTGCACGAGGTTGATGGTCGCGCCCATGACTTCGTAAGGCTCGTCATTCAGCAAGATGGGGAAGGGTTTGTAGTCGGGCTTCCAGATGATCATGGCCAGCGTCTGCAAGAGCAGGGACATGCCCATGGCCGTGATCAGGGGCGCCAGCCTTGGTGCACTTCGCAGTGGCCGGTAGGCCAGCTTTTCAATGGTGAAGTTCAAGGCCATGCAGGCCACCATGGCCACCACCAAAGAGAGCGACAGCAAGGCCCAGCCAGGCAAGCCTGCGTCGGCCAACCAGGTGACCACCGTCCAGCTGACCAGAGCGCCTACCATGAGCACCTCGCCATGTGCGAAGTTGATCAGGTTGATGATCCCGTAGACCATGGTGTAGCCCAGGGCGACCAGCGCATACATGCTGCCCAGCACCAAGCCATTGATGAGCTGTTGGATGAAGGTGTCCACTCGGTGTGACCTTGTTTTACTGTCAATCGCTTGCCAAACTGAAACACATGCAAAAAACCCGCCACACGGTGCAGCACCGGGGCGGGCTCGTGCCCTGACGGCCCGCATTATCGGCCATCAAGGGGTGGGCAAACTCAGAACAGCTTGGGCAGCTTGAGCGAATCGACCACCATGCGGATCAGCTTGGGCTTGAAGCCGGTGTAGGGCGGGAAGAAGAGCTTGGCCACCATGATGGGGCCGGACTTCAACACGGCACGCTCATGCGAGAAGGCCTTGAAGCCGTGCACGCCGTGTGCAGCACCAATGCCAGAGTTGTTCACGCCACCGAACGGCAAGTTGCCATGGGCAAAGTGCAGCACGCAGTGGTTGATGCCCACGCCGCCCGAGCTGGTCTCTTGCATGATGCGGCGCGTGCGGGCCTTGTTGTGGCTCCAGATGTAGAGCGCCAAAGGCTTGGGCTGGGCGTTGATGTCAGCGATGACCTTGTCCAGATCGCGCCAGGCGATCACAGGCAGCACGGGGCCAAAGATCTCTTCGCTCATGATCGAAGCATCGGCCGGGATGTTGTCCAGCAGCGTGGGCGACACGAACGATTGCGCCACGTCGTAGTCACCACCGATCAGGAAGCGGGCGCCACGGCCGCGGGCGTCGTCCAGCAGGCCGCCGATGCGGGCGGTGTGGCGCTGGTTGATCACGCGGGCAAAGTGGGGCGAAGCCTGCTGGGCTTGCGAACCGGCGCCATAACGCTCGGCGATCACGGCCTTGCACTCGGCCACGAACTGGTCTTTCACCGATTCGTGCACGTAAACGTGGTCAGGCGCCACGCAGGTCTGGCCGCAGTTGGCCAGCTTGCCCCACATGAGGGTTTCGGCGGCCGTCTTGAGGTTGGCCGTTTCGTCGATGACCACGGGCGACTTACCACCCAGCTCCAGCGTCACGCTGGTCAGGTGCTTGGCGGCAGCGGCCATCACGATCTTGCCCACGGCGGGCGAGCCGGTGAAGAAGATGTGGTCAAACGGCAGGGCCAGCATGGCGGTGGACGTGGGCGTCGCGCCTTCAAAGATGGCCACTTCGTTTTCGCGGAACAGCTCGCGCACGATCTCCACCATCAGGGCGCTGACATTGGGCGTCATCTCCGAGGGCTTGAGGATCACCGTGTTGCCCGCAGCCAGGGCCGACACCAGCGGGCCAAAGCACAGGTTCAGCGGGAAGTTCCACGGCGCGATGATCAGGCAGCGGCCACGGGGCTGAGCCTCGACCCAGGCTGAGGTGCCGCCGGTGAGCATGGTCGGCCAGACGCGCTTGGGGCGCATCCACGATTTGATGTCGCCAATGGCGTGGCGGATCTCGTCCAGCACCGGCATGATTTCGGTGGATTCAACCTCCGAAGGCGGCTTGTGATAGTCCTTGTCAAAGGCCGCATAGAACGCTTCGCGGCGGCTGAGCACAGCCTCGCGCAGCGCTTTCAGGCGGGCCACACGCTCAGCAGCCGTGGACGAACGCCAGGCCAGCGACGTGGGCAACTGGGCGTCAAAGGCGCGCTGGATGTCGGCGGGGTTGGCTTCGCCGGTCTGAGGGTCAACCACTTGCATCATGGGGCGGTTCATCCTTGGGTCTCCTTCAATTGATCCAGACCAGCGCGCACGACCTGGTCCACGAACTCATTCTCAGCCAAGCCACGCTCGGCAGCCAGCGACCTGATCTGGCGGACCAGGTCTTCGTTCAATTTGGCGGCAAATGGCACCAAGCCGGCGGCTTGGTCTAGCTTGCGCTGCTCACGACGGTCCAGCGCCTGGGCGGCCCCTTGGGCGAAACGGCCGGGCACCCCGGATTGACGCATCTGCCCCATCAGCTTGGACGCTTTGTTCTTTTCGAGGTCTGTTTTTTTCAGCGACATGAGCCAATGGCCTTCTGGGGGCTGACAATGCGCGCCAGCCTGGAAACCGAAGCGCACCGCGTTTTGAAAACACCGGTGCGCACAATGGCGCGATTGTGCCTGTTTCGCACCTTCTGTGACAGCTTGCAGACCCTGAGTTCGCGGGAGGTGAGACACCTGCCCGGGGACGATCCGCGACAAAGCTGACAGATCAGCGGCGACAGACCTCGTCCAACACACCCATCACCCACACCCCAAGTACACCCATGGCCAGCCTTCAACAGATCACCTTCGAATTGCGCGGCGAACACATCCAGCTCGACAGCCTTCTCAAAGCCTGCAGCCTGGTCAGCAGCGGTGGCGAAGCCAAGATCGTCATCCAGGATGGCCGAGTCCAGGTCGATGGCCGTGATGAGTTGCGCCGCAGCGCCAAGATCCGCGCTGGCCAGGTGGTGAGCCTGCAGGGCGCTCGCATCAAACTCGTGGCCGAAGGTGCGACACATCAAGGCGAGCCCGCGTCTGCCGCAGATCAAACAAGCCCTGACATCGGGGATTGACCGGCTCGCATTTTCGCAATGCAGCGTTATGGTGGAGGGGTTCCCACAAGGAGACCCCATGCCCAGCATCTTTGAGCAAGACCTGCCACGCACCGACGCCAATTTCTCGGCCTTCACGCCCCTGGCCTTTCTGGAGCGCTCGGCCCTCGTCTACCCCCAGCGCACGGCCATCGTCCACGGCGAGCTGCGCCAGACCTGGGCCCAAACCTACAGCCGCTGCCGCCAGCTGGCCAGCGCCCTGCAACAACTCGGCGTCGGCAAA
>JBEANX010000368.1:0-3876 GCA_041165245.1 Pseudomonadota bacterium | reverse complement strand
CCCGGCAGGCCGGTGTTGATGGCCAGGGCATTGCGAATGAGCACGCTCATGGTTTGACCTCGCTTTCATGCCAGCCGCCCAGGGCCCAGCTCGACAGGGCAGACAGGGCCGCAAAGATCACGACGCCCGCCACCGAGATCAAGACCAGGGCGGCGAACATGCGCGGGATGTTGAGCTGGTAGCCCGACTGCAGGATCTGATACGCCAGGCCGGTGCCCGTGCCACCCGTACCTGCCACAAACTCGGCCACCACGGCGCCGATCAGGGCCAGGCCACCCGAGATGCGCAGGCCCGCAAAGAAGTAGGGCAGCGCAGAGGGGATGCGCAGGCGCACCAAGGTCTGCCAGCGAGTGGCCCTTTGCAGCTTGAAGTAGGCCGCCAGGCCCGGGTTCACGCTGCGCAGGCCCACCGTGGTGTTGGAGATGATGGGAAACAGCGCCACCAGCGTGGCACACACCACCAGCGAGGCCGTGGGGTCCTTCACCCAGATGATGATGAGCGGCGCAATGGCCACCACCGGGGTCACCTGCAGCAGCACGGCATAGGGAAAGAAGGCCGCCTCGATCCAGCGGCTTTGCACAAAGGCAAAGGCCACCAGCGAGCCCAGCACCACCGACGTGCCAAAGGCCAGCAGCGTGATCTTGACGGTCACCCACAGGGCGCCGCTGAGCAGCTCCCAATCGGTCACCAGGGTTCTGGCAATGGACCAGGGCGAAGGCACCAGGTACTCGGGCACTTGGGCGATGACCGTCCAGCCTTGCCAGAGGCCCAGCAGCAGCACGGCCACGGCGAAGGGCAGCATCCCCTCTTGCAGGGCTTTGCGGCGCTGATCGGCGGCCTTGTTCATGGCTGCACCTCCTCATGGTCACTGGCCATGTGCAGTTGACCATGCAGGTGGCGGACCATCTCGTTGAACTCGGGGCTGGTGCGAAAGGCGTCAGTGCGCGGGTAAGGTGCGTTGATGCGAATGTCTTCGACCACACGCCCAGGGCGGGCAGCCATCATGATCACCCGGTTGGACAGATAAACCGCCTCGGTGATGCTGTGCGTCACGAAGACCACGGTGAGGCCTTGTTGTTGCCACAGCTTGAGCAGGTCGGCGTCCAGCCGGTTGCGGGTGATCTCATCGAGCGCGCCAAAGGGCTCGTCCATCAGCAGCAGTTGTGGTTGGGTGACCAGGCCGCGCGCAATGGACACCCGCATCTGCATGCCGCCTGACAGCTCCCGAGGGCGTTGCTGCGCAAACTTGGACAAACCCACCAGTTGCAGCGCCTCCATCACGCGCGGTGTGGACACGGCCTTGGGCACGCCCGCCAAGTCCAGCGGCAGGCGCACGTTGGCCTCCACCGTGGCCCAGGGCATGAGCGTGGCCTCCTGAAAGACGAATGACAGTTGGTGGTCGGCATTGGCCTCCTGCACGGGCTTGCGCGAGAGCAGGATGCGGCCGTCGCTGGGCTCCAGCAGCCCGGCGATCATCTTGAGCAGCGTGCTTTTGCCACAGCCCGAGGGGCCCAGCAAGGTCACGAACTCGCCCTTTTCAATGGTGAGCGACACAGGCGTGAGGGCCCGCGTGCCGTTGGGGTAAACCTGTTCAGCCGACAGGACTTCAATGGCTGGCAACGGTGCGTTCATACATCTCGATGATGTGTTGGCCCGCCGTGGTGGGCGGGTAGCGGGGTGGGTTGGCATCGCTGAAGCAGCCGGGCAGGGCTTGCACCACAGCGTGATAGTCCATGTCGAAAAAGTAGGCCATCGAGTAGCGCTCGCGACCTGTGGGGTTGATCACGCGGTGCGGCGTGGATCGATATCGGTCATTGGTCCAGCGCGCCATCATGTCGCCCAGGTTGATCACCAGGCAGCCTGGCAGGGGCGGTACATCGAACCAGTCTCCAGCCGCACTTTGCACCTGCAGGCCACCGGCCTCGTATTGGTCCAGCAGGGTGATGCTGCCCCAGTCAGTGTGGGCGCCGCAGCCGATCTGTCCGGGCAGCAACTGGCCTTGCGGTGGCTGGGGTGGGTAGTGCAGCAGGCGCAGCACGGGCATGGGGTCGCGCAGGAAAGCCTCGAAGTGATCGGTCGGCAGATTCAGGCCTTGCGCGATGAACGACAGCACCCGGCGCGCCAAGGCGTTCAGGCCTTGCTCATAGGTCTGGGTGGCCGCCTTGAAGCCTGGCGCCAGCGCCTCGTCGGGCCACTGGTTGGGGCCTTGGTTGGGCGTGCCAGCCCGCACCAGCGGGTCTTGCGGGCCGCGGTCCACGCCCAGGTAGAAGCTCTCCTTGAGGTCGCCGGGCTGGCCGGGCTCCAGGGCTTGCCAGCCGATGGGGTCAAAGCCCCGGCGGTGCTGGCTGAGGTCCACATGCCACCGGGCTTTGGCCGTTTCGCTCAGGGCAAAGAAGCGGCGGGAGGCATCGAACACAGTTGCGCGATGCCCGGCGTCCAGGCCATGGCCGCTGAGGTAGAAAAAGCCGTGCTCGCGGCAAGCCTGGTCCAGGCGTTCGGGCAAGCCCTGCGTCTGGCTCAGGTCGATCACCGGCAAAGATGGTGTCAATGACATGGGCATGAATTTGGGAATCAGGTTCAAGCCTTCAAGGCATGACCTTGAGGTCCTTGACGAACTGCGTGGTGTAGGTCTTCTTGAGGTCAACCTTGGCCGGGTCCAGCAGCTTGTGTTGCACCATCATGTCGTAGGTCTTTTTCATGCGCTCGTCGGTGATCACGCCCACGCCCAGCTTGGCTGCATCACCGCCAAAGACCACGCCTTCGTTCTTCATCTTGGCGATGCCATTGGCGATCAGGTCGTCGGTCATGTTGGGGTTGTCCTTCTTGATGAGTGCGTTGGCGGGGCTGGGGTCTGCCGTGAGGTAACTCTTCCAGCCTTCCATCGAGGCCTTCACAAAGGCAGCCACCTGCTTGGGCTTGTTTTTGACCGTGTCCACCGTGCAGACCACGGTGGTGGCATAGGGCGGCCAGCCCAGGTCAGACAGCAAGAAGACGCTGGGTTTGAACTTGCCTTCCTTCTCGATGCTGTAGGGCTCGGAGCCCAGGTAGCCTTGCTGCGCCACTTCCTTGTCGGCCAGGAAGGGCTGGATGTTGAAGGTGTAGGGGCGCATCTGCGCATCGGTGAAGCCGAATTTGGTCTTGACCCAAGGCCAGTAGGTGACCATGCCCGCGCTGCCCACCAGGATGGTCTTGCCCTTGAGGTCTTCGAACTTCTTGACCTGGGGGTGGGCAATGATCACGGCCGGGTCTTTCTGGAAGGCGGCGGCCACCGTCACGGCCTGAATGCCTTGCTCCCAGGCCTTGATGGTCTGCATGTCGTAACCCATGATGCAGTCGGCCTGGCCGGCTACCAGCAATTGCATCAGGTTGACCTGCGGGCCACCCATCTTGAGCGTCACATCCAGCCCGGCCTTGGCATACAGGCCCGTGGCCTGCGCCTGGTAGAAGCCGCCGTGCTCGGCCTGGGCATACCAGTTGGTGAGGTAGGTGAACTTCTCTGCAGCTTGTGCTTGCAGGCTGGCCAAGGCCAGGGCGCCGCCCAGGGCAGCGAAAACGGTGCGGAGGTGGCGAGATGGGTGCGTCATCAGGAGGGCTCCTACGGTGTCAAAAATGGGTGAGGGCTGGGAGGTTGAAAGTGGTCAAGCCATGCGCGGCAGCCGGCACAGGTGTGGTTGTACCTGAGTCGGCGAGGCGGTCGCGTTTTGGGGGGAAACCATGCGCCAGACAAAGCTGGGCATCTTCGCCGTGTGCAAGCCTTCTTCAACCGCGTTTTGGCGTGGCTGGCAAGGAGGTCGCAAGGGCGCTGTGCGTGCGTTCATGGGGCTGGCTTAGCTTGACATGGGGGAGCAAACCGCAAGGTGCGGCGTGGACCATCTC
>JBEANX010000367.1:0-9400 GCA_041165245.1 Pseudomonadota bacterium | reverse complement strand
TCCGTTGATGTGTTGCTTTACACCTCGCGCAAATCGGCGGCTGAGGGCTCCCTCATCGAGGTGGTTCTCGCACCGATAAGACAACGCCGCAGGATCGAAGACGAGTTGCAGCGCATCAAGCGTGCGGCAGACCAAGCGCCTGGCCTGATCTTTCAGCTGATGCAGCAACAAGACGGCCGGATGCAGTTTCCCTTTGCCAGCGAGGCCATCCGTCGCTTGTATGGGGTGACGCCTGAGGAGGCCACGGGGTCTGCTGAACTGGCCTTTCGCCATGTCATGGCGGACGATTTGGCTGAACTGCATGAGGCCCTGAAGGGCAGCGCCTTGACGGGTGCGGAATGCCGTGTCGCGTACCGTGTGGCGCTCCCGGGCCATGAATCACGCTGGCACGAAATGCAGGCCACACCGCGCCGATTGGCCAATGGGGTGGTGCTTTGGCATGGCCACATCGGTGACATCACCCTGCGCCGGGAGCTGGAAGCCACGCTGGCTGAGCGCGAGACCCTCGAGCGCGTGCACCAGGTTCGAAGCGAGTTCCTCTCGCGTGTCAGCCATGAGTTGCGCACGCCCTTGAATGGCATCCTTGGCTTTGCGCAATTGCTGGCGATCGATTCGGTCGACGCCTTGAGCGCTCGGCAACGTGACCGTGTGGAGGTCATCCAGAGCTCTGGGCGACACTTGCTTCAGTTGATCAACCAGGTCTTGGAAGTCACGCGGATTGAGTCAGGGCAGCTCGATGTGGACATCCAGGAATGCGATCTTGAGTTGCACATCCATCGGGCCTTGCGCCTGGTCGAGCCCTTGGCCGAGGCCGCTGGCGTCACCCTGCTGGCTTGTGAGGGTGCCCATGGTGTCAAGGTCAAAGCCAACGAGTTGCGTCTTGACCAGGTCTTGGTGAATTTGCTCTCCAACGCCATCAAGTACAACCGGCCGGGCGGTTCGGTGAAGGTCTTGGTGGATGTGCCCCCACACGCAGAGCCCGTGCGCATCCAGGTGTCCGACACGGGCTTGGGCATTTCGCAGGCGCACATGGCGGAGCTGTTTCAACCCTTTCACAGGCTGGGTGCACAGCATTCTCAGGTGGAAGGCACTGGTTTGGGCTTGGTCATCACGCGGCACTTGCTGGCCCTGATGGGGGGAAGCATCGAGGTGAGCAGCGAGCTGGGTGTGGGTTCGGTTTTCACGGTGGGCTTGCCACCTTGTCATGCTGCACACGATGGCTCGCACAGCCGGCCGACCGTTGTTTTGCCTTTGGATCACTCAACTGAGCAGGCCGTGGTGCAGCCCTGCAACCCGCTGGACGCTGAGCCCGCGGCGGTCATGCCTTGTGGCACCGTGCTTTATGTCGAAGACAACCCCATCAATGCGATTTTGATGGAGGCCATCTGCGGCCTGGGCAAGGGCATTGAATTGCATGTCACCCCAGACGGGGCCTCCGCCCTTGAGTTTGCCAAGCGCCAGCCGCCTGACTTGTTCATGCTGGACATGCACTTGCCAGACACCGATGGGATCTCACTGCTGGCAGCCTTGAGGGCCATCGATGGGCTGCAGCACGTGCCCGCTGTCATGGTGTCGGCAGCAGCCCGAAGCGATGACATCGAGCACGCGCGGCGAGGTGGCTTTCAGAGCTACTGGACCAAGCCATTGGATGTTGATCTGACCTTGGGGGAAATTGAGCGCCTCTTGACGATGGCGAAGGTTCAATGCTGCTTGAAGCAGCACTGAGTCATGGCCTGCCTGTGGGGTCTCATGACGCCAGCTTGAACACCGCCACGGCCTGCACCAATTGCTGGGCTTGCCCCTTGAGGCTCTCTGCTGCGGCTGCGCTTTGCTCCACCAAGGCGGCGTTTTGCTGGGTGGCCTCGTCCATGTGGGTGACGGCCTCGCCGACCTGATCAACGCCTGAACTTTGCTCGGCGCTGGCTGAACTGATCTCGCCCACGATGTGGGTCACACGCTGGATGGCGCCGACGATCTCGTCCATGGTCTTGCCGGCCTGGTCGACCAGCACGGTGCCTTGTTCCACTTGTTCAACGCTGCGGCTGATCAGCGTCTTGATCTCTTTGGCCGCCTCGGCGCTGCGTTGTGCAAGGCTGCGCACTTCAGAAGCCACGACCGCAAAACCACGGCCCTGCTCGCCAGCGCGTGCGGCCTCAACTGCAGCATTCAAAGCCAGGATGTTGGTCTGAAAGGCAATGCCGTCGATCACGGCGATGATGTCGCCGATCTTGCGTGAGCTCTCATGGATGCCCTTCATGGTGGCCACCACCCGGCTCACCACCTCACCGCCCTCGCTCGCCACGTTGGAGGCGCCCACGGCCAACTGGTTGGCTTGTTGCGCTGCCTCGGCGTTGTTGCGCACCGTGGTGCCGAGTAGGTCCATGGTCGCTGCCGTCTGCTGCAAGGCACTGGCTTGCTCTTCGGTGCGGTGGCTGAGGTCGGCATTGCCTGCCGCAATCTGGGCAGAGCCAGTGGCGATGCTGTCACTGGTCATGCGCACGCTGGTGACAATGCCGGAGAGGTTCTGGCTCATGCGCGAGAGTGCAGTCAGCAGTTGAGCGGATTCATCCTTGCCTGTGATGGTGATGCTCGTGGCAAGGTCGCCCTGGGCAACAGTCTCGGCCAGTTTCACCGCCTGGTCGATGGGTCGGATGATGCTGAGCGTCGCCACCCAGCTGGCGCCACCGGCCAAGGCGATGGCCAGCCCGCATGCTGCGATCAACACGTTGCGGTGAAGGTCATTGGCGCTTGTGCTCTCGGTGATGATCTCCTTGGACCGGTCGTGAATGTGAGCCGCATACTCGTTGGCAAGCTGGGTGAGCCTGGCCAGCAAGGGCCGGCACTCATCGTTCATTTTGGTGGTGGCCTCAGCCTCCCTGTTTTTCAGGGCCAGGTCCATGATGCTGAGCGCAACTGGCGAATAGGCAGCTTCGGTCTTGTCCATCTCTGCCACCAGGGCACGGCTTTTTTCGCTGGCATCTGTCGCTTTGGCCAACTGCTCCTTGAGTTGCGCGAGGCTTGTGCCAACCCGTGCATGGGCGGCGATCACCCGGCTTTTCTCAACCGCAAGGTCTTCAGGTTGGGTCACCAGGACCAGGTTGCGAACAGCGATGGCGCGCTCGTTGACCGCCATGCGAAATGAGTTTGCCAGATCGCCCCGCGCTTTCAGCCCATGGACATAACCGCTGAAGTGATCGTTCGCATCAGCCAAGGCGGTGAACGCGATGCCTGCCACCAGGACGACCAAAGTGGCCAGCATCGCAAACGTGACGGAGAGTTTGGTGCGGATGTTCATGGGGCCTTCGCTGAATTGACTTTCACCATCCACGGTATCGGAGGGTGAGGGAAATTCTTGACCCCAGGCCAGCCAGCGCTGCGCCGCTGCTGCGCCGAAGGTGTGCGTCGGCGAACAGACCCCTGTCGCGCTCAGATGGCACAACACGGTGTTCAGTCTTTCAGGAGAGAAAAATGGACTTGCTGATTGTTGTGATTTTGCTTTTGGTGCTGTTTGGTGGCGGGGGCGGCTTGTATTGGGGCATGGGAATGGGCTGGGGGTTCGGCCCCATCGGCCTGATCTTGGCCGTTCTTGTCATCTCGGCTTTGCTGTTTGGCTACCGCGGAAGGGGCGGCAACTGAGGCCTGCTGCGCGCTCTGCCGCTCACACAGGGCGCGCGCATGGCCCGGCTCCTGCGCCGCTGGCCCCTCGCTGGTCCGACGTGGGCCTGTCTGAATGGATCCAAAGGCATCTCGGGTGACAATCTGGCATGGGGGCTGCGGCCCCAGCCCCTCGTCTCTCGAAAGCCTCCCATGCGTCAACTCTCTTCAGCCGGCCAGCAGCTCATCGACGGCATCTCACAGCGCCATGGCTTCAGCGTGGATGCGGTGATGGGCATGTTGGACGCCGTCATCAACGGCAACGGCAGCATGGCGCAGTTCTCACACCCGGAGTTCTCGGGCTCGGGCCAGTGGATGCGCGGCGGCATGATCATGGTGTCCGACATGTTCAACGGCTACCTCAAGGGCCGCATCGACGCGCTGTGCAACGAGCTGTCCAACCTGGTGGCCAATCAGCCTGACTTGGTGCGCAGCGGCAGCTTCCAGTCGCAAAGCCAGGGTGGCTACGCCAGCGGGCAGCAGCAGAACACCTACGGTGGTGGAGGCAACTCGCAAGCGGCGGCCAGTGGTTTCGGGGCAGCCAGCCTGTTTGTGCCGCCCCCGGCCGGCATGTCGGCCAACTGGTGGGGAGCAGACCTGAACTGGCCCAACAGCACCGGCGCTCAAAACGGCGTGCGCTACGCTTATTTCGCTCAAGCCAAGCGCCTGGCGATCGAGGTCAACGGCCAGGTCACCATCTATGAGACGCTGGACCACAACATCGGGGGCTTCTCGCAGCAGCAGTCCTACGGCGGCACGCTCAGCTTCAACAGCCAATACGGCCTGATGGACGTGGCCAGCTTGCCGGTGATCTCGGTCGATGGCATGGCGGCGTTGGCCCCGATGCCACCGGCTGCGCAGTCCGCGCCCTCAAACGGCGGCGATGTGTTTGCCACCATCGAGCGCTTGGCAGAGCTTCACGCCAAGGGCATGCTCAGTGACGACGAGTTCAACACAAAGAAGGCTGAGTTGCTGGCTCGGCTTTGATGCCGCTCAAGGGCGCCTCAAGGAAGGCCGCTGAGGCGCACCCAGATTTCGTTTCGCCGCATGAACCAAGGCGTGAGCGGCGCGTTGTAGCGCGAATAGATCGGCTCTCCGGTCCAAGGCAGCTTGGCGGCGCTCAGACCTGCTTGCAGCTTGGCCAGGTGTTCGTTGTAGTTGGCGTCTGACCAGAAGCCCGAGTAGCGAATGGCGGCCACCAGGCTGGGCGGCACCTCACGGATCTGAACGCGTGAATCCAGCGGCTCTGGCGCGCTGGCTGCGGTCACGCCTTTGGGCAGCACAAACTGCACCAGAAACCCCTGGGCCAAGGCGGCTTGGGTGACGGGTGCCGTCATCTCCATCTTCTTTGGTGTGGCCGCCTGCGTGACGGGCGCCGTCATTTCAAACTTCCTCTCGCCTTTGTTTTTGCCGAAGATGTAGCCCGCCAGGATCTTGAACGCCTGGCTGCCGGCATCAGCCGCTGGCCCCGCCACGACGACTTCAGCCACGGTATAGGCGTCGTACTGCCGCACCTCGATGCCTTCCAGCTCGCGAACGACCCGGTAATCAGGTTCTTCAGTGGCACGAACGGGCATGGGGAGTGACGCGAGGGCGCAGGTCAAGAGCAGTGCCGCGCACCAGAAGAGCGCTGGTGCCAAGGGGCGTCTTTGTCAGGACCCCAACGGCAAGGCGTTCAACTCTTTGCGCGCCTCGCGCCACTGCGGTCAGTGCTGGTCTGGCAAAGCCATCAAGAGGTCGCTCACAAAAGCCCCCATTTCTTTTTCTGTGTCGTCGGTGAAGGCCCGGCCCGCGTTAAGCATTCATTCGCGTCCGTTTGGTGGCGCGCTTGGAAGCCCCTGATGAACCTGCCCTCACGACTGTCCGTGCTCCTTCTTGCGCTGGCCGCGGCCTTGCCCTTGGCTGTGGCCACATCTGCTCACGCACAGACCGCCGCGTCGACCACCCTCAGCGCCAGCAGCTTTGGCGTTGAACAGGTTCGCGCCTTGAGGCCCGGCACCGAACTGGCCTTCAAGCTCTCGGCCACCCCTGGCGCCGAGGTCACGCTGCAGATCGGCGGTGCCACCTCTGGCGTTCGCTTGAGCGAGGTCCGGCCCGGCGTTTATGAGGGCGACTACACCGTCCGCACCCGAGATCGCCTGACGGCGACCAGCCTGGTGACGGCTCGCATCCTGCGTGATGGCCGCGAGATGAATGCCACGCTGGACCAGTCACTGGTGCGCGGCGCGCCCAGCCCTGTTCAGGCAGCCCGCATTGGGGCCTTTTCGGTCAATGCGCCTGACCGCATTCGCGCAGGCGACGAGTTGAAGTTCTCTCTGTCTGGTGTGCCCGGCGGCATCGCCCGTGTGGCGGTGGAGGGCATCACCACCCGCATCCCCTTGACTGAGGTCAGCCGTGGTTTGTACGAAGGCACCTACACCGTGACGCGCAGGGAGCCTCTGCGTGACAGGTTGGTCGCCACCGGCTTCCTGAAGGTCGGGCAAAAGGAGACCAGCCAGCGCTTTGTGCGTGAGCAAGTGGCCAACACCAATGCGAGCACCAGCGCCAATGAAAACGTCAACGCCTATGGCTGCGATCGCCGCGACGGCCGCGATGCCCGCCGCGCTGACATGGTCGGTGCCACCTGTGGCGCCGTGACGGCCGTCGGCAAGGCCGAGATCAACGAAGGGGACGCGAACAACGTGCTGGGCACGGTGGCCGGTGGCGTGCTTGGCGCGGTGATTGGCAACCAGGTCGGTGAGGGCAAGGGCAAGGACATCGCCCGCATCCTCGGCGCTGTGGGCGGTGCCTACGCAGGCAACCGCGTCCAGAATGCCAGGAACAAGACCACGGTCTATCGCGTCACCGTCCAGCTGGACGACGGCAGCACCAAGGACTTTGACCACGCCGTGGATCCGCTGCTGCAGGTCGGTGCGCGTGTGAAGATCGTCGATGGCGCCATCGTGAGTCGCTCAGCGGGGGGCTGATCAGGAAAGTGCGCTGCTGGCCAAGATGAAGCCAGGCAGCCACGACCTTGTTGTCGGCACTGCAGCTGTCCCACGTGTTGACACCCCCTGAAAACACCATGTCTACCCGCAAATTTGGCTGATAAGTCAATGATTTTTATGTTTTCACCGTATAAGATTGAATTTAAATTTTTATGAGGTGATGCCGCCGTGACCCATCTCCCCTTGCCCGACAGCGCTGCGCGGCAAGCCATCGACTCCGAAGCGATCTTCTTGGAGTGGCTGCGCGTGGTCAAGGAGGCCAAGAAATTTGCGGGCGGGATGTACTTCAAGCGTGAGGGCTCTTACGAATACCTCGTCAAAACCTCGTCTGACAACCGGCAGAGCAGATTGGGGTCTCGTGACGAGAGGGCTGAGGAGACTCTGCGGGCCTTCACCGAAGGCAAGCAGAAGATGGAAGCCCGGCAAAGGTCCCTGCGTGAGAGTGTGCGCGAATCTGAACGGCTCAACAAGGCCTTGCGCGTGGGGCGGGTGCCTAACCTGGTGGTGGATGTGCTCAACCAGCTGGAACTCGCAGGGCTTGGCCCGCACTTCACGGTGGTGGGAACCCATGCGCTTTATGCCTACGAGGCTGCCGCATCCGTGCGCATTGAGGCGGGTGCGCTGGCCACGCAGGATGTCGACCTTTTGTGGGATGCGCGCAAGCGGGTCCAGTTCGCCAGCACGATGGCCAAGCTGGACAGCTCTTTGCTCAAGCTGCTGCAGCGTGCAGACCCCTCCTTCCAGCGCTTGGACGGGCAGATGGAGTCGGTCGTCAACGACAAAGGTTTCATGGTGGATTTTCTTCGGCGCATGGCCACCGAGGGCGACCCGCATCCCTTTCGTTTCACCGAGGACGAAGGGGATCTGTGGCCTGTTCAGGCCCAGCGCGCGGAAGCCTTCCTCAACGCGCCGAGGTACGAGCGAGTGGTGTTCTCGGTCACAGGCCGCATGGCGCTGATGCGCACCGTGTCGCCTGCGGTATTTGTGGCGTTCAAGCGCTGGATGGCCGAACTCGACAATCGGCCCGCTGGCAAACGCCGTCGAGACAAACTTCAGGCGGACATCGTTCAGCAGATGCTGGATGAGAAGGCACTTCAGCCCTGACTGAACATGGTCCTACTCTGCTACACCGCCTGTGCATTGAGAGTCCGTCGCAGGTGCTGCACCTGCGCAGCGCATGGTCATCGAGTCAACGCGCAGTGGACTTGGCGTACGGGCGTACCGAAGTACTCGGCCGCCGGGTTACCGCTGATTTGCCCGACGTATCCGTCTGGACGAATCAGTATTCGCGTTCCATCCTTTACGCACAATTCAGTTGCATGTGGGCCGCGCAGGTGATCGAACAACCGGCTGCCGTCCGGCAGCCGTGCGTCGGGCATGCGATCCCCTGGACGCAAAGCGCCAAAGCTCACGCCTTTGGAAAGCGAACTGCTTCTGTAGTGCAAGGCCAGTTGATTGGTCGCTGCACCACGCTTCAATGAGCGTGTCTGCAGCAAGCGTTTGCTCAAGCCCAACACAGCCGCTGCAATTGGAAGCCTTTCCGCCTCATAGGTGTCCAGCAAGGAATCTTCGCAGCCATGGATCACATGCGCCATTTTCCAACCCAGGTTGTAGGCATCTTGCACGCCCGTATTGAGACCTTGGGCGCCTGCGGGAGGATGGACGTGTGCAGCATCCCCGGCCAGGAACACTTTGCCAACGCGATAGCGGTTGACCATGCGTACCGATGGCCTGTAGGCAGACATCCATGCGACGCGAGAGACGTGGTGACCTGAGCCCTTGAGAATGACCTCTCCGATGTTCTCGGGCGACACCTGCGCTTCAGAAAACAATTGGAATAAGGTCGTGCCAGCCAAGGGGCAAAGCGCGATGAGCCCGCCTTTTGCGAAGGGCCACACATGCCAATGGTTTCGATCAAGTCCGTCAATGCCCAGGTCGGCCACATGCAAGGGCTTGTCACCCAGCGCGGCACCTTCCAGCTTCAGGCCCAGCGCGCCTCTCACCGTGCTGTGCCCCCCATCAGCGCCGACCAGAAATGAAGCTCGTAGTGTCTCCCCTGTGGAGAGCGCGGCTTGGACCCCGTCGGCGTCCTGTTCAAACCTCAAAAGGGCCGATCCGAATTCCACGCTGATGCCAAGCGCATGAAGGCGTTCGCGCAGGATTCGCTCGGTGGTCGCCTGCGGCATCATCCACACATTGGGATAGGGGACGCCATCGGTGGGCCGTGCCTTTGCGCCAATGAATCCCAGCGGCAATGACAGACGCCCCCAATGAAGCCGCAGCTTGGGGTATGGCCCTCCTGCATCCAAGATGTCGTTGAGAACGCCCAGGTCCTCGAAGATCTCCAGTGTGCGTGGCTGCAGCCCCTTGCCTCTGGACCCTTCAAAAGCCGAGGTGCGCGCATCGATCACGCGGCAGTGAACCCCGCGACGAGCCAGGTCGATCGCCAGGGTCAGCCCGGTTGGCCCTGCGCCCACCACCAAAACAGGTTTGTCGTACATGGTACGAATAATCTAATGGTACGCTGTACGAATGTCAAGACTGAAACCGGAACTGAGCCGAGAAAAGATCGCGGCAACCGCCATTGCGATTGCCGACGCAGATGGCTTTGAAGCCGTCACGATGCGACGTCTGGCCAGTGAGATGGGTGTTGGCACAATGAGCCTGTATCACTACGTCAAGACCAAGGAGGAGTTGGTCGCGATGATGGACGACGCACTGATGGCCGATGTCATCCTTGCATCGCTGCCGACGGACTG
>JBEANX010000366.1:0-3519 GCA_041165245.1 Pseudomonadota bacterium | reverse complement strand
CCTGCGGCAGAACAAAAAGCTCTTGGCCGCCGCCGTAGAGGTGGTTGAAGCGCATGGCCACGTCACGGGCCATTTCGATGTGCTGCACCTGGTCGCGACCCACGGGCACGCGGTGGGCGTTGAACAGCAAGATGTCAGCGGCCATCAGCACCGGGTAGCAGAACAGGCCCATGGTCACGCCCGCGTCGGGCTCTTCGCCTTTGGCCTCGTTGGCGTCAACCGAGGCTTTGTAGGCGTGCGCGCGGTTCATCTGGCCCTTGGCCGTGACGCAGGTGAGCAGCCAGTTCAGCTCGGTGGTCTCGGGGATGTCGCTTTGCGCGTAGAAGGTCACACGCTCGGTGTCCAGGCCAGCGGCCAGCCAGGTGGCGGCAATTTCCAGGCGCGAGCGGGCAATGCGTGCCGGGTCATCGCACTTGATGAGGGCGTGGTAGTCGGCCAGGAAGAAAAAGCTCTCGACCCCAGGCTCACGGCTGGCCACGATGGCAGGGCGAATGGCACCCACGTAGTTGCCCAGGTGGGGCGTGCCTGTGGTGGTGATGCCGGTGAGAACGCGTTGGGTCATGGCAGATGGCGAAACAAGCAAGGGAGAACAAGGGGGCTGGGGCTCTTGGGCCCGCTCAGGGTGTGAGATTGTAGGTCGCGCCCCTGGCTTGAGGTGGCCACGGGCATGCATGACCTCACGGAGGGCCACTACACTGGCGGCCGCATGAAAAACATCGTCATCCTGATTTCCGGCCGGGGCTCCAACATGGAGGCCATTGTCCAGGCCTGCGCACATGAAAACTGGCCCGCCCGCGTGGCCGCCGTGGTGAGCAACAAGGCAGCGGCCAGCGGCCTGCAGTTCGCCGCCCAGCAAGGCATTGCCACCGCCGCGCTTGATCACAAGCAGTTCGACAGCCGCGAAGCCTTTGACGCCGAGTTGATGAAGGTCATCGACGGCTTTGCGCCTGATGTGGTCGTGCTGGCCGGCTTCATGCGCATCCTCACCGAAGGTTTTGTGCGCCATTACGAGGGGCGTTTGATCAACATCCACCCCTCCCTGCTGCCGGCTTTTCCGGGCTTGCACACCCATGAGCGCGCGCTGGAGGCAGGTTGCAAAGTGGCTGGTGCCACGGTGCATCTGGTCACGCCAGAGCTGGACCACGGCCCCATCATTGCCCAGGCCGTCGTGCCCGTCCTGCCCACCGACACGCCTGACACCCTGGCCGAGCGCGTGCTGGTGCAAGAGCACCTGATCTACCCCAGGGCCGTGCGTTGGCTGGTGGAAGGCGCGCTGAGCGTGAGCAACAGCGGCATCGTCACCGTTCAGGGTGGCGCCAGCCAGGCCAGCTTTGGGGCTTGACACCTCTTTCTGACGCCCGGCATCAGAGGAACATGCCGCCAGAAGCCTCGATGCGCTGACCGTTGATCCACGCGCTGCCGGGCGCCAGCAATGAGGCCACCACACCCCCGATGTCGTCAGGCAGGCCCACGCGGCCCAAGGCTGTTTGCGAGGCCACCATGGCATTGAGCTGGGCGTTGTCGCGCACGGCACCGCCACCAAAATCGGTCTCGATGGCGCCAGGGGCCAGGACATTGACAGAGATGCCCCTGGGACCCAGTTCCTTGGCCAGGTAGCGGGTGAGCACCTCCACCGCGCCCTTGGCTGCGGCATAAGCGGCATAGCCAGGCAAGGCAAAACGCGTCAAGCCACTGGACACATTCAGGATGCGGCCACCGTCTGCCACCAGGGGCATCAAAGCCTTCGTCAGGAAGAACACGCCCTTCACATGCACGCCCATCACGTGGTCAAACTGGGCCTCGGTGGTGTCGGCAACGCTGGCGTACACGCCCATGCCGGCGTTGTTGACCAGGAAGTCGAACTGAGCCCGCTGCCAGTGGGTCTGCAGGGCCTGGCCTACCTGCTCGGCAAAAGCTGCGAAGGTCTGGCTGGCGCCCATGTCCAGCGGCAAGGCAACGGCACGCGCGCCCTTTTTTTCGATCTCAGCGACCACGGCCAATGCTTCTTCACTCTGGCTTCGGTAGGTCAGGATCACGTCCACACCTTGGGCGGCCAGGTGCAAGGCGGCGTTGCGGCCCAGCCCGCGGCTGCCGCCGGTGATGAGGGCGATGCGAGAAGTGCTCATGGGAATCTCCGTCGAAAAAAGGTGGTTTGGAAACACGGTTTGCAAAGGCCTGACTTCAAGCCATGGGCACAGTCTATTGATCAACAAAAAATCAATAAACCATCAATAATCACCAACACTGTCCACACAGAACAAACAATGGCACCGCATGAACCAGCTCGAAGTGATGCAGATCTACCTGAAGGTGGCAGAACTGGCCAGCTTCACCGAAGCCGCTTTGCAACTGGGCCTGCCCAAAGCCAGCGTGTCCCAAGCGGTGCAGCGGCTCGAAGCCTTGCTGGGCACACGATTGCTCCAACGCACCACCCGGCGCGTGAGCATGACGGCTGACGGCCAGGTCTTTGCGGAGCGCTGCCGTGACCTGCTGGCCGACGTGGAGGAGCTCCGCACCCTGTTTCAGGGTGACGGGCAAGCCAGCGGCCTGACCGGCCGCCTGCGGGTGGACATGCCGCAAACCACGGCACGCGAATTCATCTTGCCCCGCTTGCCTGAATTCCTGAGCGCCCACCCGGGCCTGAGCGTGGAGCTCAGCAGCACCGACCGACGGGTGGACGTGGTTCGCGAGGGCTTTGACTGCGTGCTGCGCGCAGGGCCCCTGAGCGACAGCAGCCTGGTAGCGCGCCCACTGGGCCAACACGAGATGGTGAACTGCGTGAGCACCTCCTACGCGAGCGCCCACGGCGTGCCGATGTCTCTGCAAGACTTGCCCCGGCACCGCCTGGTGCACTACGCCAGCACCCTGGGCACACGCGCCCAAGGTTTTGAGCACGTGGACACCAGCAGTGGCAACACCTTGTTCGTACCCATGCCAGGCTCATTGACCGTCAACAACGCCGACGCTTATGAGGCAGCCTGCTTGGCTGGCCTGGGCATCATTCAGTTCCCCGCGGTGAGCGCACAGCCGCACCTACAGGCTGGGCGCATGGTGGAGGTGCTGCCTCAACACCGGGCTGCGCCCTTGGCATTGAACCTCGTGTATGCCCACCGGCGCCACCTGCCCCGGCGGGTTCAGGCCTTCATGGACTGGGTGGCGGCCGTGATGGCAGAGCACCTTCAGCCCATGCGCTGATCAGGCTCGGCACCAAGCTCAGCGTTTGCGCGATGCCGCGCCCAGCGCCACAAGCCCAACGGCGCCCAGCAGCCAGGTTGCAGGCTCTGGCACGGCGGGGGTGACCTTGAAGTTGTCGAACCCGACCACCTCGACAGGCCCATTGCCGGCCTCCATGCTGAAGCTCACGCCCGCCAAACTGCCCAGCACCGTGCTCAAAGGCGCACTGCCCTGATTGAACGCGGCGTTGCTGAGCGTGGCGCTGTAGGTCTTCCAGGTGGTGCCGGGTTCAGTGATCACACCGCCCACGTCGGGGGCGATGTCCGCATAGGCGGTCTGCCCGGT
>JBEANX010000365.1:0-3490 GCA_041165245.1 Pseudomonadota bacterium | reverse complement strand
CGCTGGGGCCTTGTTTGCCTCGCTGGTCGATTTCATCGAACCTGGCCCCTTTGCCATTGGCACATCTTTCATGATGTACCTGATGCTGGTGGTGGGCGGTCCTGGTTATTTCCTGGGCCCGCTGTTGGGCTCAGCCGTGGGTGTGCTGTTGCCTGAGTGGTTGCGCTTTGCCCAGGCTTGGTACCTCTTCGTGTTCGGTGTGGCCGTGGTGCTCTTGATGCTGTGGCTGCCCGACGGTTTGTTGAGCCTGCCGGACCGCCTCAAGGCGCGTCGCCAGGCGCGTGAAGCGTCGGCCGCTCGCTCGGCCAGCGCAGCCAAGATCGGAGGTGCTGCATGAACGCCGCAGCCCAAGCAGCCAGCAACTCGGTGCTGAAGGTCAGCAACCTGAAGAAGGCTTACGGTGCCATCCAGGCTGTGGGTGGGGTCTCATTCGAAGTTCGCCCGGGCGAGATATTCGGGGTCATCGGCCCCAATGGCTCGGGCAAGACCACCATGTTCAACAGCGTTTTGGGCCAGATCACGCCTGACGAGGGCCAGATCGAGCTCAATGGCCAGAGCATCACAGGCTTGTCGCCAATGAAGCTCAACCGCCTGGGTGTGGGCCGCACCTTCCAGACGCTGCAGGTCTTCGGCAAGATGACGGTGCGTGACAACCTGCTGGTCGCCGCACAAGAGCACAGCGGCAGCATGTTCAGCCGCATGTTCGCACCGGGCGATTCGGGCAATGGCGCCAAGGCCGACGCCTTGATCGACCAGTTTCGCATCCGCCATGTGGCTGACAAGAAGGCGGGTGACCTGAGCTACGGCCAGCAAAAGCTGGTGGACATCGCCATGGCGTTCATGAGCGAGCCCGCTCTGGTACTGCTCGATGAGCCTTGTGCTGGCGTGAACCCCAGTCTGGTGGGTGGCCTGAGCAGCCTGCTCAAGGAGCTGAACCAGACGCGCAAGAGCAGTTTCGTGGTCATCGAACACAACATGGATTTCGTGATGGACCTGTGCCATCGAATCCTGGTGATGGTGGAAGGGCAGGTCATGGCCATCGGCACACCCGATGAGATCCGGGCCAACAAACAGGTGCTTGACGCCTACCTCGGGAGCTAAACATGACCACCTCTGACAGCGACACCTGCATCGAGTTCGACAACGTGCTCGCCGGCTACGGCGAATTCATGATCCTCAACAACCTGAGCCTCAAGGCCAAGCGTGGCAAGATCACGCTGTTGCTGGGTCCCAATGGCGCGGGCAAATCCACCGTGCTCAAGGCCATCTTTGGTCTGGTCAAGATGCGCAGCGGCAGCATCCGCCTTGACGGCCAGGACATCACCGGAGCTTCGGCCAAAGACCTCCTGGTCAAGCATCGCGTGGCCTTTGTGCCGCAGGGACGCAACCTGTTCGGCCAGCTCTCGGTGTATGAGAACCTGGAACTGGGCGGCATCACCCTGGGCATGAAGACCACACACGAGCGCATCCCCGAGGTGTTGGAACTCTTTCCCCGCGTGAAGGAGCGTTTGCATTCGCTGGCCTCCTCGCTGTCGGGTGGGGAACAAAAGCAGCTCGAAGTGGGCAGGGCCTTGCTGCTGCGCCCGAAGGTCATTCTGATCGACGAGCCCTCCATTGGCCTGTCGCCCATGGTGGTGGCCGATGTGTTCAAGCTCTTGCGCAAGTTGGCAGACCAAGGCACCACGGTGCTGATGGTCGAGCAGAACGTCAAGAGCGCGCTGAAGATGGCCGATGAGGCCATCGCGCTTGAATCGGGGCGCCTGGTGCTGCACAAGCCTGCTGGCGAACTGCTGGCCGCCCCCAACCTGGAGCGCATCTTCCTGGGTGGGGCGCATGCCAGCGCGGCTTCAACCACGACCACCGTGTGAGGCCCTGATGAGCATGGAAGACGCCGACCCGCACATCGAGCCGCGCGATGTGATCGAGAGCTTTTCCCGCGGCTTGCAGGTCATTGAAGCGTTTGGCGACGAGCACGTGCGCCTTACGCCCAGCGAGGCTGCGCGGCTCACGGGCCTGACGCGAACCGCCGCTCGGCGTTACTTGCTCACCCTGGTGCATACCGGTTATGCCGGTACTGACGGCAAGCTCTTCTGGCTCACGCCTCGCGTGCTGCGCCTGAGCGACAGCTACCTGGAGGCGGCTCGCCTGCCCCGTCTGGTGCAGCCCTTCATCCAGCGCATCTCGATGCAGTGTGGCGAGACGGTCAACGTCAGCGTGCTCGATGGCCACGAGGTGGTCTACCTGGCTCGAAGCAATTCGCCCCGTGTGGTGTCCATTGGCTACCACGTGGGCGCGCGGGTGCCAGCGCATGTGGTCACGCCAGGCATTGCCATGCTCTCAGCCCTCAGCGATGAGTCGCTTGAACAGTGGGTCGACGAGCATGCCTTCACCAGCTACACCTCCTACACAGTGACGGACCGTGAGGTCTTCAAGGCCAACGCACGGCGGGCCCGAACTCTGAACTACTGGATGACGACCCAGCAGTTCGATTTGGGCCTCAGTGGCGTCGCCATGGCGCTGCGCAATCGCAAGGGTGAATGCAAGGGCGCCTTGAGCATGACGGTGCAGTCCTCGGCCTACACCCATGAAGAGATCGAGTCCCGCCTGCTGCCATTGCTGCGCGATACCGCGCAAACCCTGCGTTCCTTGCTTTGATCGATCCTGACCAGGATGAACCAGATGAACACGACCCCTGCCCACACCCCCGATCCGACCGCTGACGCGCCTCCCGCCAAATGGTTGATGGGCCTGATCGGGTGCGGCATTCAACGCTCGCTGACCCCAGCCCTGCAGGAGGAGGAGGCTCGGCAGCATGGGCTGCGCCTGCATTATCAGTTGATCGATCTGGACGCGGCCCAAGCCGGCCCTGAAGAGCTGCCGACCCTGATCGAGGCCGCCCGGGTGATGGGGTACCACGGCTTGAACATCACCTACCCCTGCAAACAGTTGGTGATCCCCTTGCTCGATGAGTTGTCGCCAGAGGCGGCTGCCATCGGCGCCGTTAACACCGTGGTGTTCAAAGAGGGCCGCTTGATCGGCCACAACACCGATGCTTCGGGCTGGACGCTGGGCCTTGTGGATGGGCTGCCTGATGCCGACCTGAGCCGCGTGGTGCTGCTGGGCGCTGGCGGCGCCGGTGCGGCCATTGCACATGCTGTTTTGCGCCTGGGCGCCCAGCACCTGGTGGTGGTTGATCAGGACTCGACCCGCGCGGACGAGCTTGCCCTGGGCCTGCAGGCTTGCTATGGCGCCGACAAAGCAAGCGCTCAAGCCGATGTGGCCCCCGCCATGGCGGGCGCCTCTGGCCTCATCCATGCGACCCCCACGGGGTCAGACAAATTGCCCGGACTGCCTTTGCCCGAAGAGCTGCTGCGCCCCGAGATGTGGGTGAGCGAGATCGTCTATTTCCCGCTGGACACGGCTTTGCTCAAGGTTGCTCGCGCCAAGGGTTGCCGTACCGTGGACGGTGGCGGCATGGCCGTGGGCCAGG